>CAYJHF010000008.1:0-16448 GCA_964369905.1 uncultured Mailhella sp.
AGTGGAACTCGAAGCCAGTGTGCCTTTCTGAAAAACACAAAAATTGTGTTTTTCAACGTGGACTAATTGATTGAGCAAGACTTCATAGACAATTTGCATATCACATTCTAATTCTTTAACGATTTTAATTTTTTGTGGAAAACTTCCTATAAACATAATTATGCACAACTCTTCTTTAATGGACAAAACTTATATTGCAATTGATTTTGAAACCTCGGATTATGCCAACAACAGTGCTTGTTCCATTGGTTTGGTTAAAATAATCGGTACTGAAATTGTTGATAGTTTTTATACTTTAATCAAACCACCTAAGGCAAAAATTTATTTCACCCATGTGCACGGACTTACTTGGACTATGTTGGCAGGCGAGCAAAGCTTTCTTGAAAACTGGAACATGATTTACAGTTTTATTGGTGAAGCTTCAGCCTTTGTGGCGCACAATGCCAGTTTTGACAAAAGAATTTTGCATGGAACTTGTTTACACTATGGCATAAACCCTCCACAGTTTCCATTTTATTGTACATTAAAAGCTTCAAGAAAATATTTAAACTTGAAATCAAATACCTTGCAAAATGTTTGTAATAATCTTAACATTGCTCTTGAGCATCACCATGCTTTATCAGATGCCATGGCGGCTGCCAAGATTTTTATCCACTGTTTAGAGCAAAACTATGATGTAGCACAGTGCTATTGTTAAAATATAAACATCATCTACACAATTTATTTTCAACTTTTTAAATTGTATGAGAAATAACTATGCTAAGTATTGATTTACACACCCACACTTCCTATGGACATGGTTCAAATTCTGTTTTGGAAATGTTTTTGGCCGGACAAAACAAAGGGCTAACCGTACACGGCTTTTCAGAGCATTCCCCTCGTCCCCTTGGTTATAATTATACTAAGGAATATCGTGAGCATTTGGAAAAACATTTTGCCAATTATGTTTCCGAAGTTAATGAGTTGAAAAGCAATAAAAATGCCAAAGTATTGTTTGGATTGGAGCTAGATTGGCTTGGCAATGAACAATCATTTATGGAGGATTGTGCCTTTGCCCACAATTATGACTATTTGATTGCCGGTTTGCACTTTCTTGGCACTTGGGGCTTTGATGATCAACAAAGCCACTGGGATAAACTTGAGGAACAAGAAAGATTTAAATTTTATTCAGACTATTATAAAACCATGATTAAAATGGCCAATTCAAAACTTTTTCAGATTTTAGCCCATCCTGATTTAATAAAAATATTTAGTGTTGAAAGTTATCATAAGTGGTTACCACACAATTTAAATTTGGTGGAAGAAGCTCTTTTGGCGGCTAAGGAAGCCAATATGGTTATGGAAATTTCCAGCGCAGGATTAAGAAAAGTTTGTGCCGAAATCTATCCTTGTCGCCCCATTATGGAAATAGCTTCTAAAATCCAAATACCCATTAGTTTTGCCTCCGATGGGCATTGTGTAAACAGCATTGCTTATGGTTTTGACATAATAGATGCTTATGCAAGGGAATATGGTTATAATAGTTGCGTTTACTTTGAGAACAAAGAAAAAAAGATTGTTGCTTTTTAGAAAATTTTAATGCAAAAAATAAATAAAATACAAAAAAACAAACCAATGCTTCCTTAAATACGTTTACGGGGATTTGCCATGGAAAAATTAATTGAGCTTCAAGAACTTAGTGTACATTTTACCCATGAGGATATGCAAAAAACCTGTGCTTTAAATAAAGTTAACATAAGCATAAATACCCACGAACATATTGCCATATTAGGAGAAAATGGTTCAGGTAAGTCCACCCTTTTGCGGGTTTTGCGAGGCGAAATTTATCCCGATCAAGTTGATGGTGGAAAAATTACTTGGTATGAAAACGGTTTACCTGAAACATCTCCCTTGGCAGGCAGAAATATTACTGCTCTTATTTCACCTAAAGTTCAAGAATATTATGAAACTCAAGCTTGGAATGTTACTTGTCTTGAAATTATTTTGGCCGCTAAGAGCAATGATTTTATTTTATATCGTAAACCAAACTATAATGAAATTCAAGAAGTCATAAGTTTAGCCAAGAGTTTAGATGCTTCGCATTTACTAGATAGAAGAATAAGCGAATTATCCCAAGGCCAGCTCAGATTAATTCTTATAATCAGAGCTTTTATTCGCAAAGCAAGGGTTCTTTTGTTGGACGAAGCCACCAATGGTTTAGACAATGCCTCAAGGATTTTAGTAATAACTGCCCTAGAAATTTTAAGTGGGCATAAGGATTGCCCAAGTATTGTATTGACAAGCCATCGCAGTCCTTTACCTGATTTTATTACAAAATCTTATCAATTGGAACAAGGTGAAATCAGCCCTTATTTTTTACCTCCAAAGCAATTTACCTCGGCCACAAAAATTGCCAGAAAGTTTCCCACAACCAGTGTGCATGGCTTACATATAAGCCTAAATAATGCCGATGTTTTTTTAGATCATAAAAAAATATTAAAATCTGTCAATTTTGAGTTAAAACCTTATCAGCAGTGGGCAATTAAGGGCAATAATGGTTCAGGAAAATCAACTTTACTTAAAACCATCTTGGGTTTTTTACCAGTGGCTTTAGGTGGAGTAATTAACAGAACATTCTATAGTGAAGAGCATCAAAATGGTTTACCCTTGCAAGAGTTAGCTCTAATTAAACAGCATATTAGACTTGTTTCAGATGAATTACAAACTCATTATACCTATAATGACACAGTGGAAGATATAGTATTTGCAGGACTTGATGGCAATATTGGAGTTTATCGAGAAGCAAGTGAAGAAGATATAAAAATGGTAAACTCTTGTATAAATACAGTAAAAATGGGACATTTACGCCATCGCCCTCTTAGAAGCCTTTCCACAGGGCAGGCCAGAAAAGCTATTTTAGCCAGAGCCCTTGTTGGAAAACCTGGTCTTTTATTGTTAGACGAGCCTTTTTCAGGCTTAGATGAAAAAAATAGGCTTGAATTTATTGAGCTTTTAGAAACTTTGATTTATGATGGTTTGCAGACAATCTTGGTTAGCCATCACGAAACAGATATTTTGCCCTCTACAACACATTTTGCTTTAATGCGCGATGGACAGTTATTTGAAGATGCTTAGTTTAGCTTTTAGACAAAATTGATTTTTTTTCTGTAAACTTCATAAAAAATACAAAAATAAGCGAGGAAGTTATGCGAGGAAGTTATAGAGTTGAACATGATTTTTTAGGGGAGAGAAAAATCCCAGGTGATGCCTACTATGGAATACAAACATTGAGAGCCATTGAGAACTTTTATATTTCAGGCACACAAATTGCTTATAATTCAGATCTTATACAAGCCTTAGCCTTTGTTAAAAAGGCAGCTGCCAGGGCTAATGCCGATTTGGGAGTTTTAGCACCTGAACTTGCAGACACAATTTCCATGGCTTGTAATGAAATAATTATGGGCAGGTTTCATGATCAATTTCCCATTGATCCCATGCAAGGTGGGGCAGGCACTTCGACCAATATGAATGCCAATGAAGTAATTGCCAATCGCACTCTTGAGCTTATGGGACATCAAAAAGGAGAGTACCAATATTGCCACCCCAATAATCACGTCAACCTTTCCCAGTCCACCAATGATGTTTATCCAACAGCCTTTAGACTGGCCTTATATTCAAAAATTATGAGATTAATAGATGATGTTGGTTATTTGAGCGATGGCTTTATGAAAAAATCAGAGGAATTTTCCGATGTAATTAAGATGGGCAGAACCCAGCTTCAAGATGCTGTTCCCATGACACTTGGTATGGAGTTTTGTGCCTATGCCACAACATTAAAGGAAGATATGGTTAGGTTAAAAGAAACAGCCAAGCTTCTTTTGGAAGTTAATATGGGAGCAACAGCCATAGGCACAGGCATAAATTCTCCTAGTGGTTATGCTAAAACTTGCTTAAAATATTTGCGCGATGCTACTGGGCTTGATATTCAACTTTCCGGAAATTTGGTAGAAGCTACTTGGGATACAGGGGCTTATGTGCAATTATCCGGAACATTAAAAAGGACAGCCACTAAGGTTTCCAAGATTTGTAATGATTTACGTTTGTTGTCTTCTGGCCCTCGTACAGGCCTCAATGAGATAAACTTACCACAAATGCAGCCAGGTTCTTCCATTATGCCCGGTAAGGTAAATCCTGTTGTGCCGGAGGTGGTAAACCAAGTATGCTTTGACATTATAGGGAAAGATGTAACAGTGACTTTAGCTGCCGAAGCAGGACAGCTTGAGCTAAATGTTATGGAACCTGTAATGGCTTTTGCTCTTTTCACCGGCATTGAACGCTTGAGAAGAGCTTTGCGAACCTTACAAGATAAATGTGTAGTTGGTATAACGGCCAATAGGGAGCGTTGCCGAAAGTTGGTTGAAAACAGTATTGGTATTGTAACAGCTCTAAATCCTTATATTGGCTATGAAGCATCGGCCGCCATTGCCAAAGAAGCCTTAGAAACAGATAGATCAATTTGTGAGTTAGCCCTTGAGAAAAAACTTCTCACCAAGGAACAACTCGATAAAATACTTGATTTATCTCATATGCTCAGTAATAACTAAGGGCAATAGATTAAAATTTTAGTTTGAACCTAGAGCTTTGCATAATTATTTTTAATGGCAAAGTTTCTCCTAAAAAATAACATTAAAAAGTTTAAGATTTTTTATAAGGCATAAGCGTCCCTAAAGTCATAATGTCCCTGCACAGTGAATTTTGCAGAGGTTTTGAATTGGAATAAAAATGATAAAAACAGAAACTGAACAAGATAGACCATTTTTTCAAGGTAAGGTGGATAATTTTTGTGCCGGCTATGCTGTGCTTAACGCAATAAAGTTATTGCGTAAAATGTCAGCATTACAAGGAAGAGTTGTTTTGAATGAAATGCTCTTTTATGAAGCTAAAGATCCTGAATCATGGATTAAGGTGCTAAACCATGAAACGGATTACAATGCCCTTGTTTCCAGAATGTTAAAAGTTTGGGAAGAGCCCTATCGCTACAACTACTTTCGTCCCTTTGATCCGGCTAACTACGGTTTTAATCCTGAGGATTATGCTAAGGAAGAGCTTAGGCAAAATCTCAATATGGCCAAACCTGAAATTAGTCTTGATGAAATTTGGAATGTTTTTACTAAATACACTAAACTTGGTGAAAGCGTAGTGTTGTTTAGGTTTTGCCGTTTTTTACCCCAAACGGCAGGGCCCATTGTTGATCACTGGACTACCTTGGCCAAAATTGACAAAAATACCCTGTATTTTTATGACTGTAGTTTAGAAAAAAGTGGTTGGTATGTAGTTCCAAAGCATAAAGTTTATGTTGCCCCTTTTTATTCCATTGCTGCCCAGAATTTGTCCCTTAGAAACAATTTTAAGTTGAATTTATCCAATGAAGAGTTTGCCGTGCTTTGCCCCGAACATATTCATATACTTGAAGCCAGAAAAGGATATTAAATTATGAAAAAAATGCTTGGAATTATTGGTGGAAGTGGTTTTTATAATTTTGAAGGTTTGGAAAATTCTACCAGCCATGAAGTGAAAACTCCTTTTGGTAGTCCTTCAGGCCCTATTATAACCGGCACACTAAATGGTTTGCCAGTTGCTTTTTTGGCTAGGCATGGACAGGGGCATGGTTTATTGCCTGCCGAAGTGCCCTATGGAGCAAATATTTACGCTTTAAAATCCCTTGGGGTAAATTATATTATTTCTGTTTCTGCCATTGGTTCACTGCGTGAAAATATGGCTCCTTGCGATATTGTAATTCCAAGCCAATATTTGGACTTTACCAAGGGACGAAAATCAAGCTTCTTTGGTGAGGGATTAATAGCTCACGTTTCCATGGCCAAGCCCACTTGCCCCAATTTTAATACATTTTTGGGGCAAACGGTAAGTCAAGTATTGAATGAACAAGGTTCAACTCAAAAACTTCATCAAGATGCTTGCTATATTTGTATGGAGGGGCCACAATTTTCCACACAAGCAGAATCTCACTTATATAGGCTTATGCAGGCCGATGTAATTGGTATGACGAATATGCCCGAGGCAAAATTTGCCAAGGAAGCTCAAATTGCATATTCAAGCCTGTGCATGGTTACAGACTATGACTGCTGGCATCCAACTGAAGAGGCTGTAACGGCTGATATGGCCATTGCAAATCTTATGAAAAATGCGAAGTTAGCCAAGGAAATTGTTAAAAAAGTAGCTCAAAATTTAGCCCTTACCGAAATTAAATCTAAGGCCCACACAGCTTTGCAATATTCTCTTATAACACCCAAAGAAACATTGCCCAAAGCTAAACAAGAGATTTTACAAGTTTTACTTGATTAGGGCAGTTTCAATAAAGATTGAACCTGCTCTAAACCATATAACTTTCAAAAAGCAATCATTTAACGAAGTGGCAAAGCCACTTCTATTCTTGCTTTTTGCACTTCAATGTCGCCATGCTCCAATGAAGTGTTTAGGGCATTTTAGGACAACTCTTTTCCAAAAATGCCCTAATTCCAGAACAACTTACTTTTTTATGACAATATTTGCCACAATGGCCACAAAGAAAAATAAAATAGCGGAATTGAAAAATAATTGACTAACTCCACTACTTGTTAAAAGATAGCTATTAAATTGAGTTCCAACTGCCGCGCCCACACTCATAAAAAATGAGGTTAAAGACATCACAGTTCCTTTTCTATGCACAAGCCTACCTTGGGCATTGGCCACCATGGAGGATTGCATAATAATAAATGAAAATCCAAATAAAATAAGTCCAATAACTAACAAAGCTCCGTTATAAGTAAAAGCAAGCATTAGAAAGGCTATAATTCCAAACATTCCGGCAATTAGTAAGAAGTTATTTGGGCTTAGTTTTTTTATTTGTGGTGAAATACGCCCGCCCAACACTGTGCCAAGCCCAAAAGCTGAAAGCATAAGTCCAACTAAAAATGTGTTTAGTTCTGTTTTTTCGGCAAGCAATACACCGGCATAGGAAAAACAACCAAAAATGGCAAAGCCATTGAAAAATAGAACTAAGACCACACGAATTAAACCTTTATTTTGGAAGGCCTCTCCATAAAATTTAAGTAGATTTAAAGAATCAGCCTTGGGTATATCTCGTTCCAAAATTTTTAACATAATAAGGCTAATCAATAACCTAAATGCCCCATAAAGAATATAAACCAAGCGCCAAGAACCTAAAAAAGCAAGGCTTCCTCCAATAAAAGTTGCTGCTGCCATACCAAAAAAGCCAAAACCCATAAGCCTTGCTATGGCTCCTTGACGTTCAGAGTCTGAAAATGTATCGCCGGTTAAGGACATGGCAACGGGCATAATTCCTGAAGCAAACATTCCGCTAATGGTTCTAAAGGCAATCAATGAATTTAAATCCCAAGCAAATCCACTTAAAATACTAAAAATTGCTGAACCAAAACCGGCAATATTAATAATTTTTGCCTTGCCAAATCTATCGGACAAAGGGCCAAAAAATAGAGTGAAAACACCAAAAGCCATCATATATGCAGTAATGGATAGGGCAGTGTTGGCTATACTTTCATCTAGGCTTTGGGCAATGTCACCAATAACACTTGTGGTGGCAAAAGTATCTCCATTGGCAAAAAAAGCCATAAAGCATAGTATTAACAGTAATTTAGTTTTCTTTTCCATTATTTTTTATTTTCCTATAGCAAGGGCAAAGTAAAAGCTAAAGCCAGATGGAAAAATCCTATGCCAAGGGAAGTTATTTTTAATTGTTTGTCTAAAACATCGGCTTGATAACTGTGATAAACAGTATAAGCACTTTTCATAATGGGAAAACCAAGCAAAATTAAAAACATGGATTTAAAACCAAACATTATACCAAGATGAGTAGCCCAGAGCATAAAACCACATACTATTAAAATTATATGATATTGTCTGGCGGCCTTTTCACCAAGCTTTAAGGCAAAAGTCAGCTTATTGTGTATGGCATCGCTCTTCATATCTCTAATATTATTTACATTTAAAACAGCCATGGAAAAAAGTCCGGCAGAAATAGCAGGAAAAATAGGGGCGTGCAAAAAGTCAGAGCCATATAGGTAATAAGAGCCAAGAACTGTCACAGGGCCAAAGAAAATAAAAACAAAAAGATCTCCTTTGCCAGAGTAACCATAAGGATTTTTTCCCATGGTATACTTGATGGCGGCAACAATACTACAGAGGGCCAAAACTCCAAAAATTATCCAAGGCAAAGGCCTTGTTCCAAAACTGACGGCCAAAAGTAAGACAGTGCAAACAAGGATTAAACCTATCATAATTTTTATGGCTTTTAACATTTGAGCAGGCTTAATCAATCCGGCAGAAACCATACGAGGAGGGCCAAGCCTGTCCGCTCCGTCTGTGCCTTTACTCCCATCACCATAATCATTGGCCAAATTGGAAAGAATTTGTAATAAAAGACCGCAAACAATACTTAAAATACAAATAACAAGTGAAAACTGTTTGGCAATAATAGCAAAGCAAGCTCCCAAAGCCAAACCGGATAAAGCTAAAGGCAGAGTTCTAAAGCGCATGGCAGTTATCCAAACCTTTAGTCTATTATTTTCTAACAATTCTTTTTGCTTAACTTTTTCTTCAAATTCTGAAATCTTCATTTAAACTAAATTCCTAACTTGGCTAAATTATTATACCCTGTGAAGCTATATTAACTATAAATCTAAATAATTCACGCTGAAAAACACAAATTTTGTATTTTTAGTAAAGGCACGTTGCCTCCAAGTGCCACCTTGTGGACGCCACAAGTGAATTGTGGTTCACTTTACAGCACGCAAAGCTGACGCCTTTGCTTACAGCTTTGATTATTGTCTGTTCGGAAAAATATCAAAACATTACCTAAAACAATAATAAAATTTTAAACTCTTTAATTATCATTCCCTTATTATAGCATTTCTTGATTGATATTTGTTGGAAATACTCTAATTCCAGATTTTTTTGCGTTCAAGATAAGTTTTTGTAGCATCTTCAAATTTTTCATCGTCTAGTTCTGTTTTTTTGTGTTTCTTAGCATTATTTAGCCATTTTTTTGTCCCATTGTCATTATTTGAATACATGGCTGCATAGGCCAAGGCTAAATAACCATCAAATATTTTCCCACTCTTACCAAGGGAACGTCCATAAAAATTATATACTTCTGAATCTTCAGGAACATATTCTAAAACTTCTAAATAATATTTTTGAGCTTCAATATGCCTATTTTCACTATCCAATGTTCTGGCATAAAAAAATGTTGCCATATAATCTTTTGGATTAATTTTGAGAGCTTTTGTAAGCATTTTATGCGCACTTTTAAATTCACCAATTCCATAGTAAAATCTGCCTGCCTCTCTAAAAATTAGATAGTCATTTGGCGCTAACTTTATAGCTGTAGCAAAGGCATTTTTAGCATTTTGTAATTGATGTTTTCTAGAGGATAAAATTCCTATGCCCATATAGTCAAGGGCTGTTTTCGGATTTGCAAAATGTCTTTCTGCACTTCTTCCGTCTGCAAAATAAGCCATGGAAAGAGCTTTTACCCGCAAAAAATTTGGGCTAATCATAGAGCGATTTAAAATTTCCGGAGCAAGATTTTTAACTTGAGATTTAACTGTAGCAATTCTTGAAGATAAGGCTGGGTGAGTAGATAAATAGGTTGGAAAATCAGCACTTCGCCCAAGTGTATTGGCTTGCAAAATTTCAAAAGCTTCAGCTAAGCCCAATGGGTTAAAGCCGGATTTAATCATATATTGTATACCAAAATTATCTGCGTCTGTTTCATTTTGCCTGCTATAACTCAAAGTAGCGGCTTGCCCTGCCGCAGAAGAAGCACCAGCAACAGCAGCCCCACCATCTCCACCTGCTAAAGCTCCAATCAGCATTCCGGCTAAACTTGCTAAAGATAAATACTTTGATCTGTCTATGCTGTCGGCAATATGCCTTTGGGTTGCATGGGCGATTTCGTGGGCCATAATTCCGGCAAGCTGAGCTTCATTTTTAAGCTCTACTAGCAAACCTGTGAAAAAGAATAAAATACCACCTGGGCTGGCAAAAGCATTTAAAGTATTGCTAAAAACTACATGGGATTCATATTTAAATGGCTGAGGAGGAACTTGCTCCAATATCTTGTGCATTAACCCATTGACATAGTTTTTTATTTCAGGATCTTCAACCAAGGGCAATTTAGACTTTACTAATACCTCAAATTCTTTACCAAGTTCTATTTCATCACTAATACCAAATTCACTGAAAATATTTGCCCTTGCAATTTGCCTTGAAAAAGGCGATGCAAAAAGCAAGGAAAAACAAAGTGATAAAAACAATATATATTTAACACAATTCAATATTTTCATATATTACCTAAGATTTGTGAACTTAGTTTCGCGAAAATTATTTTTTGAAAAGAAATTATAACTATGCTTTTAAATTATTAAACATATTACAAGAAAGGAGTGGGTTTGAGTGGGGAAAAACTTGCCTTTTCAATAGCTTATTTTTCCCCTTTGAAAAAACTAGATAATAGCCCAAACTTGTCCTTTTGGAGTGTCGCGAACCTCTACTTGCATTTCCTTAAGACTATCGCGTATGGCGTCAGATTTGGCAAAGTCCTTTTGGGCTTTTGCCTCAAGCCTTTTAGCTAATAGCTCTTCAACTTTTTTAACATCAATATTTAGCCTTTTTGCTTGTAGTAACCGAAGTTCATTAAGAATTTCTGTGGGATTATGCCCAAAAATACCTAATATTTGCTCCCATTTCTTCCTTTCTTCTAAAAATTTTTCTAAAAGTGTTTTAACACAGTCCTTACATCTTAGATTTTTGTCTTCCAAAACTCTATTAATTAGACGAACTATCCCAAAAATATGTCCTATAGCAGCAGCTGTGTTAAAATCATCGTCCATTGCTTCATAGATGGATTTTTGCAACTCTTCAAATTCTATTTGAATATCAGCCGGTAGTTTCACATTTTTTGTGCAATCCATATTTAGAACATTCATTGTTTCTGCAAAACACTCATAAACCCTAGTTAGACC
The DNA here is from genome assembly GCA_964369905.1 of uncultured Mailhella sp. Taxonomy (GTDB): domain Bacteria; phylum Desulfobacterota; class Desulfovibrionia; order Desulfovibrionales; family Desulfovibrionaceae; genus Taurinivorans. Next base: position 11,043 of record CAYJHF010000008.1, read on the forward strand.
TTTTTCAGCATCGTCCATATTGTCAAAGCTAAAATCAATGGGACTTCGATAATGCTTATTTAATAGGAAAAATCGCAAAGCTTCGGGATGGCGCATTTCTAAAATATCTCGAATTGTTTTAAAGTTCCCCAAAGATTTTGACATTTTTTCAGAATCTATTTGCACAAAACCATTGTGCACCCAATATTTTGCAAATTCCTTATTTAATAAGGCTTCAGTTTGAGCAATTTCATTTTCATGGTGGGGGAAAATTAAATCTTGCCCACCGCCGTGAATATCCAAAGGAAGAGATAAAGTATTTTCGCTCATGGCAGAACATTCAATATGCCAACCAGGTCTTCCTTGTCCCCAGGGGCTTTCCCAAAATGGTTCACCAACTTTTGCACTTTTCCAAAGAGCAAAATCAAGTGGATCTTCCTTTTCATCACCAGGGGCAACTCTTGCTCCAGAGCGCATTTCGTCTATATCACGCCCTGATAATTTACCATATTCTTCAAATGAGCGTACCCTAAAATACACATCACCTGAAGCTGTGGAATAAGCATGACCGTCAGCAATTAATTTTTCACAAATATTTATCATTTCATTAATATATTCTGTCGCTTTTGGCTCTATGCTAGCTCTCCTCACATTTAGCCTATCCATATCTTCGTAAAATGCTTTAATGTAGCGTTCTGAAATTTCTTGAAAATCTACATTTTCAGCAATGGCTTTATTAATTATTTTATCATCTATATCAGTGAAATTACGTACAAAAGTAACTTCATTTCCCTTAAAATCTAAATAACGAAAAATTACGTCAAAAACAACAGCAGAGCGTGCATGACCAATATGACAAAGATCATAGGCTGTAATCCCACAAGCGTACATACTAACCTTGCCCTTGTTTTGGGCAATAAATTCTTCCTTGCGTTTTGACATGGTATTATAAATCAGCATTTTTTCTCTCTTATAAAAATTTATTTTTTAATCAAAGATAGTAATTTCAACTAACTTTACAATAATTATTATTCATAGCCTAAAGCAGCTCCCTCATCAACAATCCAAATTAAATCACCTCTTGGTGGTCTAACCATTTGGGCAGGCAATTCAGGTTTTTCCAATAAGTTAAGAGTTCTGGTTAAAGCATGATGTTTTTCCTTACCTGTAACCATGAACAAGCAACAACGAGCATTATTTAAAACCGGTAGGGTTAGGGTTAGCTTATCAGCCTTTACACTTCTAACATATTGATCTACAACTATTCTTTCCTTAACATCAAGAATGTACTCACCCGGATAAAGTGAAGCTGTGTGTCCATCTTCACCAAGCCCTAACAAAACACAATCGAAACGAGGAAATTCTCCTTCTCCCAATTGAAAATGTTGTTTGATTAAATTTTCGTAATCAAGCGCTGCTTGCACAGGATTGTCTTCACCCTTCATTCGATAATAGCGTGTAATAGGTAAGTTAGAAATTAGCTCATCTCTGGCAAGCCCATAATTACTTCTTGGATCATCAGGGTGAACACAGTATTCATCACCCCAGTAAATGACTATTTTTTCCCATGGAATACGATCTGCCCAGTCATTTGCTGAAAGTAGGCGAAAAAGGGGTAATGGTGTTGTACCACCTGATAGGGCTATGGTAAAAATACCTCGTTCAGTAACGGCCTCCTCACAAATTTGGGCAATGTGGTGGGCTACTCTTTCAGCCATGGCGGCGGGGTCTTTATGAATATGTAGTGCTAAGTGAATTGAGCGAGACATGAAAACTCTCCTTATTAATCTTAATAAGTTTTAAATATTATGCTTCAGTAGTTAAAGTTCTATTTCATGATATTTGCCGTTTGACAAGTTTACATAGGTTACAACAGGGTTACAAAATAACTCTTCTCTAACAAGCCAGTCAGCTTGAGATTTTGGTAGGGGAATATTCCAAGTTTGCTGAACATTGCTACCTGGTAAATACAGACGGTTTACTTGATGATAATCTTGATAAACCACCACATTTTTGTCTATGGTGACAAATATTTCAGCCCCAAAAGCTACAACTCCAAGATTGGAATTATTAGAACCACCTTCAAATCTAATGGTTAGTAAATCCCTACCTGATGATTTTGTAATATTTGCCTGACAACTTGGATAGGAAATATATTCTTTAATTACATCTTGTATTTTGGACTGTTGTTCATTTAAATATAATTCTTTTTTACGTCGTATATTTCCAAGTTCAGCATTATATATTTTTAATATGTCTTTTAAATTATATATTTTTGTAATCATCCAGCGCTGGCCAATTAAACTAACTGCCAGTTGTAGTGGATAATTTCCCCATTTTACAGTTTGAAGATCACATTCAAATACATATAAATTTTCTTCAGGATCACTTAGCTCCATGTTTACTTTAAAATAATTTATTCTAATTTGCTCGTTTAAATCAGGTGGAATTACATCAATAATTTTATTAAACTCGTAATCTGCCTGAACATTTAAAACTGAATTTAATATGATTTGAGAAAGCACATGGTTAAAATCATCTTGCTTTGGCAAGCCACCAATATAAGTTCTAAAATCCATATTAAACTTGGAAAAAACTTCAATTTCCTCATAAGCTCTATACATAAATTGGGTGGAGTCAAAAATATCAATCAATAAATCAGGGTTATTTTCTCTATAAGCATTATTGAAGTTTTTAAGAGTATATTCAATGGTTTGTGCTTTTTGTTCCATATAAAATTTATATGCTCCAAAAGAGAAAAAGAGAATAAGACTGCCAAGCAGTAAAGGAACCCAAACCTTACGACTTATTAATATTTCAGATATTTTGCGCAGGACATTTTTTATCTTGGCAAAAATACTTATTTTTTCATCTTGTTTTACACTTTGTTCAACCTGTTGATCACTCTCATTAGAGTTTTCGGTTTCTTCTTTAGTGTTCTCACTATCAGCCATAATATTCCTTACCTGAAAGTTTTGTTGGGTTTTTCAATTTGATTTACAAAAAATTTACAAAACTCTTGATATATAGCAAGACAAAGTAAAACTTATTTACTCATGCCATTTAAAAATTCTTTATTTGACTTGGTTCCGCGCATTTTATCAAGTAAAAATTCCATACTATCTATAGAAGCCATTGGTGCTAAAATTTTTCGTAAAATCCAAACACGGTTTAAAGTTTCTTCTGACAAAAGTAAATCTTCTTTTCTTGTGCCGGTGCGATTTATATCTATGGCAGGGAAAACACGTTTTTCAGCCAAATGTCTGTCTAAATACAAATCAAGATTACCTGTTCCTTTAAATTCCTCAAAAATTACTTCGTCCATGCGTGAACCTGTGTCAATCAAAGCTGTGGCAATAATTGTTAAACTACCTCCACCTTCTATATTTCTTGCTGCTCCAAAAAATCTCTTGGGTTTTTGCAAAGCATTGGCATCAAGTCCACCGGAAAGAACTCTACCTGAAGAAGGAATAACTGTATTATATGCTCTACCTAATCTAGTAATTGAGTCAAGCAAAATTACAACATCTCTTTTTCTTTCCACAAGGCGTTTAGCTTTTTCAAGCACCATTTCACAAACCTGTACATGGCGCTGTGGTGGTTCATCAAAAGTTGAGCTAATAACTTCGGCTTTTTTTACATTGCGCTCCATATCAGTTACCTCTTCAGGCCTTTCGTCTATCAAGAGGATAATCAAATATATATCTGGGTATTTGGCACTAATAGAATTGGCAATATTTTGTAATAAAATAGTTTTACCTGTGCGTGGAGGAGCAACAATAAGCCCACGTTGCCCACGTCCAATTGGAGACATAAGGTCAATCACTCGGCCGGATAAATTCTTTTCATCAGTTTCAATGCAAAGTTGTTGATTAGGGAAAATGGGAGTATGATTTTCAAAAAGAACTAAATGCCTTGCATTTTCAGGTGGTTCAAAACCAACTTCACTGGCTTTTACTAAGGCAAAATATCTTTCTCCCTCTCTTGGAGGGCGAATTTGCCCTTTTACCACATCACCTTTTCTTAGGTGATAGCGCCTAATTTGTGAAGGTGAAACATAAACATCATCTGCACCTGGCATATAGCTACTCATTTCTGAACGCAAAAAGCCATAACCGTCAGGTAAAATCTCAAGAACTCCATCGCCAATAATAGTTCCATTTTTAGAAACACAGTGTTGAAGCAGAGCAAAAATCAGCTCCTGCTTACGCATCGAACTGGCATTTTCAAGCTTATACTCATCGGCAAGCTCCATTAGCTCTTGCATACTTTTGGTTTTTAGCTCAGATAAACTTAAAATTCCAGCAAAGTCTTCAGTAGGTTTTTCTTCTTCTAACTTATTAGTTTCTTGAATTTTTTCCACATTAGACTTATGCCCTTTAGGCTTATAGGCTTTGGGTTTTGGAGTTGCAACAGACTGTTCATGCACTATAATTTCTTTTGCCTCAAAAACACTTTCATTTTGTTCTGTTTTTAAGCTAGAAACTTGTTCATTTTCCACGGAATGAGGAAGCTCATGTTCAATGGAAATTTGTTTGCGTGAAACTCGTGTTTTAACGGTATTCTTACTTTTTGCAGTATTTTCCAGTTTTTGCTCACCACTTGTACTGCGTTTGCGAATTGTACGCGTATTCGTCATAGATAAACCACCAAAATTAATTTGAAGTTAATATTAAGATTAATTGAATTTTAAAAAGAAATTTAGAAAACTAAATCAAAAGATTTTAAGTTTTTGACAGCATTAAATTTTTGCTCCAAAAATGTTAGATTGTGGTAACTTATATAATATGCAACCATAATTAAAACACTGACGTATTTTTATGATAAAAAAAACATACTAAATGTAGGTCAACGGAATGGATACAGAAATTAATAAATCACCAATAAAATAATTTTGACGTTCAACACAGTGAACATAATTTAATATAATCATGTTTTAATCTTTTGGCAAGCTTTATTTAAATTCTATTTTATTTTTTACTTATTAGGAATGCTTTAAGAAAAAACATAACAAAAGCCCTGAAAAACTTTTCTTATAAATTTTTCAGGGCTTTTGCTTATATAAAAAACAAATTATTCGGGATTATGTTCAATATGATCTGGAATTACAACCATTTCCAAAAGAATTGGTTTTAAGAAGCTCCACTCTAAATCATGGGCTTCATGCTCATAAACTTCCTTCATATCACGAATGGCGTCCCAACAGTTATGGCAAGGAGCAATAACAAAGTTAGCACCGGTCGCTTTAATTTGTTTTAGTTTTGGCATCAAAGCAATATTGCGTTGTTCACGGTATCTACCTACACCGTTAAATCCACCGCCACCGCCACAGCAGAAGTTATGGTCGCCATTGTTTTCCATTTCAACAAAATCAACGGCAATATGCTTCATAATTTCACCAGTATGTCTTGAAAGACCGTGGTTACG
>CAYJHF010000008.1:16458-21576 GCA_964369905.1 uncultured Mailhella sp.
ACATAGTTACAAGAATCTTGCAAAGTAACTTTTTGCTTTAGCCTTTTTTCAGGATCTATTTTTAGCTTTCCATCACGAAGAGCTTCAGCAACCCATTCCACATAGTGCATAAAACGAACAGGTGGTTTACCATCTTCTAAGCCAGCCCAATAAGGGCCTTCAATAACTGTTGCCCTGTGAGCATGGCCACATTCTGTGCCTACAACAGTTTTTGGCTTTAAGCGCTCAACTGCATCATAAATTCTTTTTACATTTTGGGCACAGCCTTCCCAGTCACCGGCAAATAAGGTAAGAGAAGTATTTTCCCAACCCTCACGAGGAACTGTCCAGTTTTCACCGGCTATGTGGAACAAAATGGCAGCTTCTGCAATATCGTTGGGATAGTGCTTAGCTTCTCTGGCGTTGATGATATACATAACGTCAGCATTTTCTTTTTCCACCGGAATTTCAAGACCTGGCCAAGTTTCTTCGTTTTCTTCCACCATCCATTCACAAGTGTCCACAAAATCATCTTCGGTAACGTCCATTTGAGCATGATAAACACGGTGCATTCCTGAACCAATTTTAAGTTCCCATGGCACAAAACCGTGCTTAAATAAAACTCCACGCATATATGAATTCATTACCCCTGTATCAATCCCATAAGGGCAATACAAAGAGCAGCGATTACAGCAAGTACACTGACTCCAAGCAACTTCCATGGCGTGCAACATGAATTTTGTATCAACTTGTCCTTGTCTTTTAATCATTTCACCAAGGGTTGATTGAATTTTGTGTGATGGAATTTGTTTTGGATCATTATCATTGGCATCATACAAGAAACAACTTTTTGCACACATACCACAATGGGCACATACTTCAAGCCAAGTACGAATTCTTGACTTACAGGTATTTTGTAAGTCCTCCCAAAGCTGAACTTGATCAACGTCCAAACTTTCCATTTCTTTATAATATTGAGCGCCACCTTTATCTGAAAGAAGAGCTTTTAAGTCTTCTTCTGTTGTAATAGGGGCTCTTTTACATAATTGACCTTCAGGCATTCTAAACTCCTAGATAGTCACCATAGTTGGTGAATATATATTTTTATTGTATTTTACCAAGGGAATACTGGGCCACGAGTGACACCACCACGTTTAATGGCAAATTCCATTCCAATCTGTCCTCTTGTCATAAAGAAGAGAATTATATGGTTTAGCTTAGTAAAGGGCACTGCAATCATAAAAATTTCAGCACTCAAAATATGCAAAAGCATCCACATATCATAGCTTGCGGCTGTTGCACAAAATCTTGCAATGGCACCTGTTAAAAAAGGAGCTGTAACAAGAGCTAAAACAAGCCAGTCTATTCCTTTGGTAAGAGCTTTAGCTTCCGGAACAACTACACGGCGAATAGCAAGACCTGCAAGGCCAATAAGGGCTAAAATTGCGGCAAAGTCAGCAAAGCCTGCTGGAAGCGCAGGTAAGCTAATGCCAAAATAGTACTCAATAACTACAGTGTGGGCTAAAAGAAAAAGAGGTATAGTCAAAGCGCCAATATGGAAACAGAAAAAGCAAATTGCCATGAGTGGCTGAGTACGCCACCCTCTTGTTCCACCTGGAATTAACCATCTAAAGATTGAATATGCCGCCCCTTGTAAGCCGACGGACAAATTTGATCTATAAGCAACACGATCCAGTTTTTGGCTAAGTCCGCGCACATACATAACTGCACGAGTAATAAGTCCAATCACAAAGACCGCAACTGAAATGTAAAAAAGCGGACCTTCGATAAAGTCTATCATAAAAAGTGCCTCCGAGTTAGAAACTTTTTTTATTATAATGTTATAAAATCATTGCGTTTTTTAAAATAACGCTTCAACACCACGCTCGGGAGCATAATCGGGACTGTGACAACTGCGACATTCATTGATGCTTGGACCTGAGTTATATTCCATGTGACAACTTGCACAAGCATTGTGTACAAAAGCTCTTTTTTCGTCATCATCCATGTCATTATTGTAGATTGAAACACCCATAAAGGTTGATTCATCATTATCATAGTGACAGGCTGTACAGTCTTTTCCGGCTTTGGCCAAACTTTCAACGTGCAGTTGATGTAAAGCATCTTGATAATTCATACCAATACCTGGGTATTGATTTGGCTCAACATTTAACACATAACGCTCAACAGGCACCTCATCCGCAATAGCTGAAGCAAAAGGCACAATTATAGCACCAATAGCAAGCAACATCAAAATTGTAAAAATACGTTTCTTTTTCATTTTCTTCCCTTTATCGGGCCTAAGGTTTCAGAACAAATGAATTCCATATCCACTTTGTTGGACTTTGCACAGCAAGTGTACAAAGTTTCGTTTTTATAAGCAAACACACGAGTAATATTTTACAGGTGACTTGCTTACAATAACTTCCTTAAAATCAATATAACGTATACACATCTTAGTCAAGGCTTTAAAAAAAATTTTCTTGAGCATAAGAAAATGATTTTCAATACCAAAAAAAAATCCTGTATAGTCTAATTGTTATATGGTTTTATTATTGATTTTATTTTTTACTTCTTCCCAAAGTTCATCTTTCTCATCTAAGCTTAAATTAGAAAACTCAAGCCCTCTTTGATTAGCTAATTTTTCCATCATTTCAAAACGTTCGACAAAACGATTATTTGTTAAGTCAAGAGCATAGGAAGATTTTACCCCGCATCTTCTGCCAAGCTCAGCCAAGGTAAACATAATGTCACCTAGTTCGTGTACAATGGCATCATGATCTTTTGCCGCTTTAGCATCTAAAAATTCCAACCATTCAGCTTCAACTTGGCGCTCAACATCTTCGTCATCAGTCCAAGTGAAACCTGCATTGGCTGCTTTAGCATGAATTCGATAAGCTCTGGTTAGGGCAGGTAAGTTATTAGGTATTGTTTCAAGTGCCCCTTGCTTAACTTTCTTTTCAGATTTTTTGATAATTTCCCATGTTTTGTGTAATTCATCAATACTTGGATTATTATTTTGTTCTGTAAAAACATGGGGATGTCTGCGCCGCATTTTGGCACTAGCTCCTAATAGGGCATCAGCAAAGTCAAAATCATTTTGTAAGGAATATTTTTTGGCCAAAAGCATTAAACCAAAAATAAGATCTCCAAGCTCATCACAAACATTTTCAGGTTCATTTTTTCTTATGGCATCAACAAGTTCAAAGCATTCTTCAATATGATACTCAGAAAGGGTATGTGGTGTTTGCTCCTTATCCCAAGGGCAACCTTTTTCTATATCAAGTAATTGATTTACAACATTATCCAGCTCAGAAATAGCCTCGATTAATTTTTCATTTTTTGGGAAATCCATTATTGCTCCAATGAAAAAATTTTTTCATACTTTAGTTAAAGAAATAGGCCAATGCTTTAATTATCATATTATAATATGGTAGAAAAATTGAATTTTGCACAATTAAATTTTTTGACAAAACAAATATAATATTAACAATTATACTAACAATTAATGCGCCTGTAACCAAACCAAAAACAAGCCCTAAAAGATGGTCTAGCCAACCAATAAAAACCATTTTTAAAAGCATTTTTAATAATCTGGCGACTAAACTTGCCAAAAGCATGGTTACAAAAATAATTGCAATAAAAGAGATTAAATAAGTTGCTGAACCTGAAATATATTGTGATAAATGTATACTCAATGGCTCTGCATAAAGTTTTGCAAAATAAAAACCAATAAGAACACCAATAATAGAGGCCACAGTAGCCAAAAAGCCATTGGAAAAACCACGCCACATAAAAAACAAAAGTATTACAATAATTCCAATATCAATATAAGTAATTGCCATACCCCACCCAAACTAAAATTCGTAACTATTCACAAATACAAATAAATTTGAAAACATAAATAGCATATTACAAGCTTCTGGGCAGTCTGTCAAATAAAGTATTGTCAATTTTTCGTTTATATTTTATAGTGTTTACACATTGGAAATAATGTTAATCTGGCATAACAGAATTTATGACATCACATACGGAAAACACTATGAAAACAATTACTTTTTTTGGAGTTTACTCAGGTAAATTTCCGGATAGTTCTGACACCTTACAAAAAACAAGCTCTGAACAACAATGTTATGTTTGGTATAATCAAAAAGAAAAAAGCTATCTTGTTCAACCAATTTCTGCTACAAAAAATTCAAACAGTTATTCTTATATAGTTAGCCCATCTCAGCTAAGTTTAAGTTTTAGTGAAGAAAATAGTAGATTACCTGAACCGGATTTGCCAAATTTAAAGAAAATTAAAATATATAAAGATGATCAATCGCCTATATTTGAAAAAGTAAAACTTACCGGAAAAAAAATCAACCAGGAAAATAAAAAAATGACAATTGTTCGAGGTAATAAGGAAAATTACCACAGAACAATTATTAGAGATTATGAGCACGAAGGTCACGATGATATTACAGTGGCAGTGCCACACAGTGAAATATTTGAAGACATTCCTGACGAACTTCTTGGACTTGAGTTTACACCTGAAGATTTTAACTATCAAAACAAAGCAGTCCCAACTGCTGAAAATCAAGACGAAAAATCCGTTGCCAAACTCAACAGAGAAGCACTCTCCCTGGATTTTAGGTTTAAAAATGAATTCAATCAAGCCATGTCACTTTGGTATAAGGGGCGTAAAAACCTTGCCAGAAGTAAAATAGAGGAAATTCTTGACACAAAAGATAAAGTAATTGGAGCTCACAAGCATACTTTTACAAACTTTGCCATACAATTACGCAAAGTACATCAAAATGATTTAGCAATAAAATTTGCCCTGCGTTGTATTGAACTTTCACCTCAAGATAGCCACGCATATTTTAATTGTGGCCGTTTATTTTATGAATTAAGAAAATATGAAGATGCCGAAAATTATTTAAAAAAAGCTGTAAAGCTTGAACCCCAGTTATATGTCGCAACAAAACTATCAATGATTGTCAAACAAATAATGCAAAGACATCGCAAAAAATATGAGGCTTATTTATGAGTAAAAAGTTTGTTTATTTTTTTTCTGCCCTCACCATGTTGGCTTTAGCCATTGCCATTGCTTTCATATTTAGTAAGCCCATACCAGATACTTTGGCAATTGAAGAT
>CAYJHF010000008.1:21586-29883 GCA_964369905.1 uncultured Mailhella sp.
TAGAAAACATTATGGGAGGAGTGAATTATGAGCCTGAGAAAAAATCACAGCAAGAAATAACTGAGGTTTCTACTCCCAAAACAGAGCCTAAAAAAGCAGAAAGTATAGCTACTAAAAATCCAGAGCCTCAAAACATTCCTGCTCCAAGTCCTGAGCAGCCCAATATACCTGAAGCACATATCACTGAAAATGTGCAAGAAACACAAGGAAATGTTGTACAAAATGAAGCAGAAAAGTTATATGCTGAGCTTTTGGGTGATGTTGAAAATAAAAAAATAGAGCAAACAAACCCTAGTCCAACGCCCAACATCACGGAAGAGAATATTTCTTCGTCAAGCAGTGATGTTGAAAAAACAGAAAATGTTGACATAGAGCAAAAAGATAAACCTTTGCCAAGTATGTTTGAACAAGCTAGTGAAGTAGCTGATAGCAACATAAAAAATAATCAAAAATCTGAACCTATACAGGAAAATACACAGGAAGAAAAAAAGGAAATAGACAGTTCCCCCTCAAAAGATAAACCTTCAAATGCTAAAATTATTGCCAAGACAAACCTTGATCCTAAAAACAATGCTCCAACAGTAATTTTTAGTCAATTAAGTGAAGAAAATGGTATATATAGTTTAACTCTTGAAGGCAATCAAGCCCTTGATGGTAAAACTTTTCGCTTAGAAAATCCAGATCGTATTGTGCTCGACATTCGAGGAATGTGGGCAATTACTGCCCCAAAGGTCAGTAATGACAATACAATTAAGGGTATAAGAAGTGGAAAAACAAAAACCCATACCAGATTAGTTTTTGACTTAACAAGAAAACCACAAAATCCAACTCTAACACAAGTTAATGATAAAACATTAAAGCTAAATTTTAATTAATCGGAAATAAAATGATTATCCAAAACAAACATTATACCACAATTTGGTTGACTGAAAATGATGATTTACAAATCATAGACCAAACTGTTTTACCACACCAATTTAATATTATTACTCTGGAAAGTGTTGATGATGTTTGCAAAGCCATCAAAACCATGCAAGTTCGAGGAGCCGGTTTAATTGGAGTAACAGCAGGATATGGCATTTATTTAGCTGTAAAGACTTGTCCAAAAGACTATAACCAAGCCCAGTGGCAAGAATATATGCTTGAGTGCCAAAACAAAATCAAACAAACTCGCCCCACAGCCAAAAATTTGAGTTGGGCACTTGATGAACAATTTAACAATTGGCACAAGCAAACAAAGGAACAAGCTTTAGTTGCCACCAAGAATTGTGCAGAAAAAATTGCCAATGATGATATAAATTTTGCAAAATCCATTGGTAAACATGGAATGGAATTAATCAAAAATATTTACGAGCGCAAAAAATCTCAAGTCAATATTTTAACCCATTGTAATGCCGGTTGGCTAGCTTTTACCGACTATGGTTCTGCCTTATCTCCCATTTATACAGCCCATGAAAACAATATTCCTCTTCATGTTTGGGTTGATGAAACCCGCCCCAGAAATCAAGGTGCAAATTTGACTGCCTTTGAATTGGCTGAGCAGGGCATTGAGCACAGTTTAATTGTGGACAATTGCGGTGGGCATTTGATGCAAAATAATTTTGTGGATATGGTAATTGTCGGTGCGGACAGAGTAAGCTTAAATGGTGATGTGGCCAATAAAATAGGAACTTATCTAAAAGCTCTTGCAGCCTTTGACAATAATATTCCTTTTTATGTGGCTCTGCCCTCCTCTACCTTTGATTTTGAATTACTTGACGGAAAAGATATTCCCATTGAGGAGCGTGATGCTTTTGAAGTCAGCCATGTTCAAGGTTTATTGGAGGAGAGCAATACTTTAGTAAATGTTAGGATTTGTAAAGAAAACACCAAGGCCGCCAATTGGGCTTTTGATGTTACACCCGCTAGATTAATAAGCGGATTGATCACAGAAAGAGGAGTTTGTGCTGCAAATAAAGAAGCCATTTTAACCCTCTATCCAGAAGCTAAAAAATAATTCTTGTGGTAAAAAAATGAAAGATGAAGGTTATGTAAAATATCAGTGTAATCACAAAAAAGCTGAATGGAATACCCAAGAACTAAAACTAAACTTAGAAATAGAAAGTAAAGTAAATGAACTTGATAGACTAAGAACAAGTTTATTTGATGTTAATTTTATAGGGATTTATAGAAATGGAATTGGTTTTGGCAATGTTTCCATAAAATATCCAAACCTCAAAAATGATGAATGCTTTATTATTTCGGCCACAGGCACGGGAGGAGCAAGAGAGTTAGGTCTTGAGGGTTATTGCCTTGTTACAAAAACAGATATTTTGAACAATACAGTGCACTGCCAAGGCCCTTTGGCTGCCAGCTCTGAAAGCATGAGCCATGCAGCCATTTATCAAGCCTCTAACATAACTGACTGCATTGTACATATTCACCACAAAAAACTATTTACGAATTTAACTGAACAAGAAAATATGATTAGAACTCCAAAAAATGTGGCTTATGGAACTGTTGAAATGGCTGAACACTTGGGTGAAATAGCAAAAAATAATCCTTTGGGGGCTTGTGTTCTTATGGAAGGGCACGAAGACGGAATAATTTTTTATGGAACAAGTATTATTCAAGTTCAAAATCAAATTTCCTTTTGCTTAGCAATCTTGGATTAGTCCATACTAAAAAATATAAAATTGTGTTTTTTAGCGTGGGCTAAATAAACACTGATTTATTTTTTGAGGAAAAATAATGGAAAACAAAGAGATTTTATCACTAGCTACAGTTCCTGAACATTCTGTATATTTTATGCAAGCTGTTTCTGAGGGTAAAGTCTTTGTGCAAAATAATTATTTATGTTTTCACAGTGAAGATTGGCTAACAATTATTGGCTATCCCTTGCAAGGTATATACAACCATCACAATTTTTTGGAAGCCAAGAAGGAAGCCGTAAAATATACAAAAGCAACAACCTGTTTTACTGTTGCACCGGATATGCCTCCTGAACTGCAAAAATATATAGAAGAGGAAGATTATTTTTATACCTTGCCTACAAACGCAAATATTCCTAAAAAACTTATAAATCCAATCAACAAAGCTCAAACAAATTTACGTGTGGAAATGAGCACAAGCTTTAGTGCTGAACATCGCCGTTTGTGGACTGAGTTTATGTCCCGTGTTCCTTTAAACAATAAAGTTCGCAGTTTATTTGCCAGCACTGCTAACGTACTTAGCAAAAACACAAAAGAGCTTTATTTGCTAAATGCTTGGGACGCTGAAAATCGACTTGTGGCTTCATTACTACTTGATTTTGCACCGCAAAAATTCTGTGCCTATATTTTAGGAGCTCACTCAAAAACATATTACCATGCCCATGCTGCCGACTTACTTTTTGCCAAAATGATTGAAATTTCTAAAGAAAAAGGCAAAGAATATATACACTTAGGACTTGGTGTAAATGAAGGAATTACGAGATTTAAACAAAAATGGGGTGGCCAAAAGTCCTTACCTTTTGTAATGGCCTCATGGACTGAGCAAGAGGGAGAAGAAGGATTTAAATTCCATACTCAAACCATATTAAAAGCTGTTGCCAACAGCAAACAACGTAATGAATTATTAGATTTTATTGGTAAGTCAAAGTATGAGATTTGGGCTAATCTACCCCAACAACGCCCCTATGCCATGCTCTGGGAAGTTCAAAAAAATAATCGCATTTCTTGGATTGGCGGGTCAGCTCATTTTTTCTGCTATTCCTTTGAACATTCATTCACCAAACTTTTTGAGCAGGTTGACACCGTAATTTTTGAAGGTCCACTTGATGATGAAAGTCTAAAACTTGTGGAAGCAAATGGAAGAGATCTAAATGAAGACCATCAAGCACTTTTTCACAAACTTGCCCCTGAAGAAATTCAAAAACTTAGTCGCATGGTGTGTGGTCCAGAAGGTTTTTGGGCTAAAGCCTTTAATAAGGAAGCCAAACGTAAAATTGATGTTATTTGGTTTTTACAAAATACTAGACCTTGGACTGCCCTTTTTACCCTTTGGACTGGTTTTTTAGAAAGAAATGGCTGGGGAGAATCTGTAGACCTTGAAGCTTGGAATTTAGCTCATCGCATGGGTAAGACTGTGGTGGCCATGGAAAGCCTTGAAGAACAACTAGCTTCCCTAAACTCTGTGCCACCTGAGAGAGTAATACGTTATTTCCAAAACTGCCATCACTGGCCAAATATGATTAAAAAAAATGTAAAGGCTTATTTGGCCGGAGATTTAATGCAACTCATGGGAACAAGTGCAGAGTTTCCAACTCGTACTGAAACAATTATTAATAAACGTGATGAGCGTTTTCGTCAAAGAATGAGACCATTTATGGAGCAAGGGCGTTGTATTGTTTTTGTAGGAACAGCCCATATGCTCAATCTGCGCAATATGCTTGTAGAAGATGGTTTTACTATAAAGCAAGTGCGCCCAACATTAAAGCATAAAATTTATGCAAAATTGCGGAAACTTGATATATGAACAAAACTCAAGCTTTACAATATATTAATGCCCAAGCCACTACCCCAGATCAATTACTTAGCTATGTTGATGCCGTGTCAGGGGCTAAAAGTGAATTATTTGAAGATTATATTGTGCATAGACAAAATAATAGTCTGGTATTAATAGGCTATCCACTACAAGACCCATATAATACCAAAGAGCTTGATGCTGTAATCAATAAACTTTTAGCTAGAAAAGATGCTTTTGAAATTACTGTCCTAGCCCCCATACGCCCTACAATTGCACCACAAAAAGCCATAAGCACAGAAGACGCCTACTGGATTTTACCTCTCCCTGAACCTAAATTAAATGTGAAAGTGCGCAATATGTTAACTCGTGCTGAGCATGAAGTTGATCTGATAAAAAAAAGTGGGCAAGGAGCTTGGACGAGTTTACATCAAGAGCTAATGCTAAGCTATATTAGAAATAAAAACCTAAACCAAGCTCTTTGCTCTATTATGCAACGCCTTGGAACATATATTATAAACTCTCAAGATGTAATGCTTTTTTCTGCCTATACTAAAAATAGTCAAAACTTACTTGCTTTTGCTCTGGCTGATTTTTCTTCTTTTAGTATGGCCTTTTATATGTTTGCCTTTAGACAAGCAAGCTCTTCCCCAGGAGTGGCTGATGCTGTTTTATATGCCTTACTGAATGAAGCAAAATCAAGAGGTTTTAGTCAGTGTAATTTAGGTCTTGGCATCAATTCAGGCATAGAATTTTTTAAGAAAAAATGGGGAGCAAAACCAAGCTTACCTTTTGTGCAAACAAATTGGCAAATCGAAAGCCAAAACAAGACTTGGTTTTCAAGGTTTTTAGATTAGAGGTGTAAAATGAGAAATAATTTATTTCCCATAAAGTCAGATTATACTAATCCTTTTAAACATCCTGCCTTAAAAGAAGAAAGTATTTTTGAACTGATTAAAGATTTAATTCGCCCTAAAGCACGCCCTTTTGACTGTATACAGGTGGAAATAACTTCTTGCTGTACAGCTAAATGCACCTATTGCCCACACACAACAAAAGCTGGACAATGGAACTCGCGCCACATGACAGCTCAAACCTTTGTAAACACTTGGCCTCTTTTACAAAAAGTGAAAAGGGTGCATTTGCAAGGTTGGGGAGAGCCACTTTTACACCCTAATTTTTTTGATTTTGTAGCCCTTGCTCGCAAGGCAGGCTGTTATGTTTCGTCCACTTCTTGCGGATTACACCTAAATGAGGAACT
The DNA here is from genome assembly GCA_964369905.1 of uncultured Mailhella sp. Lineage (GTDB taxonomy): Bacteria > Desulfobacterota > Desulfovibrionia > Desulfovibrionales > Desulfovibrionaceae > Taurinivorans. The sequence goes on from CAYJHF010000008.1 coordinate 27,330, forward strand.
GGCCAATAAAATTATTGACAGTGGAATGGATATTGTGGCTTTTTCATTTGCCGGAACAGATGAACTGAGTAATAAACCCAGACAAGGAGCTGAATTTAATAAGGTTTGCCAAAACATTAAGCTTTTACAAAAAATTCGCAAAGAACGTATGGCTGTGCATTTAGAAATACATTTAGCCTATATATTACTGGCAGATCGTTTAGAAGCTATTAAGCACTTGCCAAAACTTATGCAAGAGCTAGGAGTACACGCTGCCGTGGTCAGCACTCTGGACTATTTGGCAGATGAAAGTCATAAAGATCTAGCCTTAAATCCAAATAACTTTGAACTGATTAGTAAAGCTAAAAAAATATTACAAAAATCAGCTCAAGAAGCTAAGGCTAATGAACAGCAAATTTATTATGCCCTACCAAGTTTAACTCCAAGCCCAAAATGTCGCGAAAATATTCAAACCAGCCTATATATTGATGCCGATGGAGTTATTTCTCCTTGTATATATTTAAATGTTCCGGATCAGGACGCCTTTAAACTAACATTTGGCAATGTAAATAATAAACACATCTTAGATATTTGGCAAGAAGAGGATTTTTTAGAGTTCAGAAAAAAACATTGTCAAAATAAACCAATTACACAATGCCAAAATTGTGTAAAAAAGTTTGAAACCTTGGAAAAATAGAGAAGGAACTTTGTAAATACGTTTATTTTTCTGGGGAAAAGCTTTTGTAAATACATTTATTTTTCTGGGGAAAAGCTTTTGTAAATACATTTATTTTTCTGGGGAAAAACTTTTGTAAATACATTTATTTTTCTGGGGGAAAAACTTTTCTGAATAAAAGTTTTTCCCCCAGACCCCCTTTTCAAAAAACTTTATTTTAACTGTGAATTGAATACATTGTGCAATTCATTATGAAATTTTTAAAGGAGCATTTACGCCAATAAAATGGAACAAGACAAACTTATAATCCACGTGGATATGGACGCATTTTTTGCTTCTGTGGAACAAATGGATAATCCTGAGCTTAGAGGAAAGCCAATAATTATTGGCAGTGATAGTTCAAGGGGAGTTGTTTCAACTTGTTCTTATGAAGCAAGGGTTTTTGGCGTGCGCTCTGCCATGCCGACCTATATAGCCAAAGCCAAATGCCCCCAAGGAATTTTTGTTTATCCTCGCATGGCAAGATATGTTGAAATTTCAAGAAAAATCAAGGACTCTTTGCAAAATATTTCCCCGAAAATTGAGATGGCATCTATTGATGAAGCCTATATTGATGCAAGTGGCCTAGAAAAACTTTTTGGAAACTCCAAGAGCATTGCAAAAAAAATCAAGGATATAATTTTTGTAGCTTCCGGAGGACTTACCTGCTCCATTGGCATTGCTCCCATAAAATTTTTAGCAAAAATTGCCTCAGATGAAAATAAACCAAACGGCTTATTTATTATTGAGCCCACGGAAATGCAAAGTTTTATTGATAATTTATCCATTGCTAAAATTCCCGGTGTTGGTAAAAAATTCTTTGAGCAATTAAGAAAAATTGGAATTTATTCTTGTAAAGATGTGACAAAACTTTCCATGGAATTTTGGCAAGAGCGTTTTGGCAAAGGTGGAGTTATGTTATATGAACGCTCTTTAGGTATTGATTCTAGGGAAGTTGAACCAGATGGTTTGAGAAAATCTGAAAGCTCAGAAACAACTTTTAGTGAAAATATTTATGATAAAATAATTTTAAAAAATTATTTGAAAAAACTTTCTGAAAATGTGGGTGAAAGCTTAAGAAAGCATAACCTCAAAGGAAGAACCATTACATTAAAAGTAAAATATGAAGATTTTAAGCAAGTAACCAGACAAATTTCCTTACAAACCAGAACAAATTCTACTGAAAATATTTATCAAAATGCTTGTAAAATTCTAGACGAACTAGTTCTTGAAAAGGCACTTAGATTAATAGGGGTTGGAGTCTCAAATTTTGAAAATGATTTACCTATCCAACTATCCTTACTTGGAAATAATAATCAAATCGAAAATAGGCAAGAAAACTTAGATTTTGCACTTGATAGCATAAAATCTAAATATGGCAAAAAAGTCATTTTAAGAGGTGAAAATAGCAAATTGCCTGAAAATGATTTTGCCACAAGAAATATTAAATCTTAACCTTCTTTATGCTCACAATTGGACTGATTATTACAATTGCAGTTAAGTTCTTGACTATTGTTGCCACTATTGCAAGAAGCGCAACCTATACATTTTACGCCTTTTTTCTTTTGGTTAATAATATATCTAATCACCACAAAGAAAATTAATAATAAAATAATTGAAACTATTATATTTGACATACAATAACCTAATTTACCTTTTCTTTGATATAAAAAAGCCACAAGTGATTATAAATAATAACTTGTAGCTTTTTATTTTATTGATAAAATCTTAGTTTGCAAGCAAACCTGATCTTTTAAGTTCTGACTCTTGATTGCCTTTATTAATAAGATAAGCAAGAAAACCAATTAATCCAACAGCCACAATAAGCCCTGGTATAAAACCGGATCCAAGTGTTCCAAG
>CAYJHF010000009.1:0-29756 GCA_964369905.1 uncultured Mailhella sp.
TTTGGATAGCCGATGCTTCAAAATCTTTTTTTTAATTCAAAATCTGCAAGAAAATAGCTTGTTCCAAGCTTATTTCTTGCAGATTTTTTTGTGTTCTTTTTGCTAGCTTTATTTTTATTAACAATATGTTATCACATTTTTCAGCATCAACTAATTTAGTCCACGCTGAAAAAGTCAATTTTTGAAGTTTTAAGTGTAGACAGCCTCAATTGTGCAGAAGTTTAAAAACTTATTTCAAACCAAAGTCGGTATTGCACCTTAAAAAACATGAGGTTAAAATTGCCCCGGCTTGAGCTACATTTAAGGAGTCAAATTCACGCAAAAAGGGAATAGAAACCTTGTGTGTGCAATGTTTTTTAACTCCAGGTCTAATTCCTTTTTCTTCACTGCCAAGCACCAAGATTGCCGGTAGCTCTAACTTTGTTTCAAGGGCATTTAGTCCACCAAGCTCGGCAGCATAAGTGCTATATCCTGATTTACTTGCCAATTCCACTGTTCTGGCCAAGTTTACCACTTGGGAAATAGGTAATTTTTCTAAACTTCCTGCCGCAGAGCGTTTTGCCCCTGCGCCTAAAAATGCACTATTGTGAACTGGCACAATAAGTCCTGCCACACCAAGTGCATAGAGGGTGCGCACCAAGGTTCCCACATTACCAGGATCTAAAACTTGGTCTAAAGCAACGATTAATGGTAATGGTGCATTAAATGCTTGTTCAAGTAAGGTTTCTGCTTCTACAAAGCTAATTTCTTTTATTTTTGCCACAAGGCCCTGATGATTTATATGATGGCTTGCTTGAGCTTTAAAACCATTACAAAGTCTATTTAATACTTCTTCCGGTACAAATTCATAGTAAACATTCTTTTCTTTACACAAATCTACAATTTTTAAAACTTCACTATTTTGTAAACCATTGCGCAAATATATTTGTTCTATTTGAGCACTGTCAGATTGTATAAGCTCGTATATTGGTTTTAGCCCTGACAAAATATTTTTATGGGAAGATTGTTTACTTTGTTTATTAGCAAAACTTTTTTTTGAAGAAGAGAATTTTTTAGATTTTTGTTTATAATTATCATATTCGGCCATGAAAAATTCCTTTTAAGCTAAAATTTCTTGCAATATTTTTATTTTAAAAGCATAATTATTTTTCAAAGAAAAACAAGCTTTTAATGCATTAAAATGGGGAATATATGCCTTCTTACGGAATTTACAAAACAAAAACAAATGTAAGCAATCTATTTTTATTGATTTTTATAAGTATTATTTTAGGCGCTTGTGGAGCAAAAAGCACAAGTTCAGACTATGACGATGAATTGATTTCACTCGAGAAATCTTTAGATGAAGATTATAGCAAATTTACACTTCCCACCGATATGGCTTTAACTGAAGAGGAAAACAGAGTTTTACACTCAATAGGTGAAGTTGATAGAAATTTAACTAAGAAACAACTTGAATTGGTTAAAGGCTATTATAAAAATTATCTGTTAAAATCAGAAATGACCATTGAACGCTTTATGTATAGAGCTATTCCCTACCTCGACTATACTAAAAAAATCTTTAGAGATAAAAATATGCCAGAAGAATTGGCCTATTTAGCTTTTATAGAGAGCGGTTATAATCCTTGGGCAGTTTCCCGTTCGGGAGCTGTTGGAATGTGGCAATTTATGCCTTTCACCGGCAGGCATTATGGTTTAACTCAAGACTGGTGGATTGATGAAAGGCGAGATTCCTATAAATCCACAATTGCTGCTGCCAATTATTTGGAAAAATTGTATAATGATTTTGATGACTGGTTTTTAGCCATTGCCGCCTATAATGCAGGCGAAGGAAAAATTGGACGTGCTTTAAAAGCCACAGGCGCTAAAGACTTTTTTGAACTAATTGAAGAAAATAAGCGTCTTAAAGGTTCATTAAAAATAAAAGATGAAACAATACAATATGTTCCTCGCTATCTGGCTATGACAAAAATAATGCGAAACTTTGACAAGCTAGGCTTTAAACCCGAAGCTCACAGTTTTAAGGATAATAAGCCTATTATTCCAAGTCCTGGTGTGGCTGTTCCGGCTGAACCAGGTACAGATTTGGCTTCCATTGCCAAAGATTTAAACATGGCTTGGAAAGATTTTTCTGCTTATAATCCAGCCTTTAAACGTTATATAACTCCTCCAAATAAAATTGTTAATTTTTATGTGCCAAGCAAATTAAAAACTCAAGCCATTGCTTCAAGTAAAAACAAGCAAAATTCAGGCTATAATGAATATAAAATTGTAAAAGGTGATACACTAACTAAGATTAGCAGAAAAACTGGTGTGCCTGTCCATGCACTTCGCCAATTAAATCTTAGAAGTGAACCCTTACAAATCGGAGCTAGACTGCGCATACCACGTTCAACCTCAAGCAATAGCTTCCAACAAGCCCAAAATATTGAAAAAGTTGATAAAAGTAATTATAATTATGTAATGAAAAAGGGTGACTCCCTTGGCTTGATTGCTCAAAAACATGGATTGAGTCTAAAGCAATTGATGGCCGCCAATCCTTCCATAAAAAATGTCAGAACTGTGCAAATTGGACAAAGAATTTATATTCCAAACTCAAATTTAGCAAACAATAAAAGCCAAGCCAAAGAAATTGATGCAAGGCAAAATAAATCCAGTTCTAAAGAACTTGTTTCAACAGTTCAAAAAAATACAATACAAAATGTTAAAACCCATATTGTGAAAAAGGGTGACACAATTTATTCCATTACAAAATTATATGGGCTAAGCCAAAATCAATTGTATGTAGCTAATCCTCAACTAAACTCAAAGTCCAAAATAAAAATTGGGCAAAAAATAAATATTTCAAATACAGCAATGCAAAAACCAACCACAACCTATACTGTGAGCAAAGGCGATACATTTTGGAATATTTCAAAACGCTTTTCCATGAGTATTGATGAGCTCTTGGCCTTAAACAATTTAGATAAAAATCAAACCCTGTCCATTGGTAAGAAGATAAAAGTTTATCAAAACTAGCTCATATACAAATAACATTAATCTTGAGAGGTAGAAATGGATTTAAAGCCCGGCGATAGAGTGGAATCACGTTGTACCAGATGCAAAGATCTTATGGGGCATATAATTGTAACCATGGTGGATTCTGAAATTTTAAAAGTTGAGTGTTGTGCATGCAAGAGCATACATAAATACTACCCTGTTAAGAAAAAAGAAGAAAAAAAAGAAAAAACTCTAAGAGTTAGAGCAGGACAAGAAAGAAGCTCAGCAGTTAAAGAAAAAAATGCCAGAACAGGCCAAGTGCGTGAAAAAGGCAGTGAGGAAAAAACTAAACGTATTTCCAAATCCTTAGCCGAAATCCAAGAAAACTGGAAAAATGCTATAAATTCAAGTACACTAAACCCTATTCCATATAATATGAATGTGGAAGTTAATCTTGATTCTGTTGTTGAACATTCCATTTTTGGAATTGGTATTGTAACAGAAATTTTCCCTCCTGATAAGGCAGATTTTCTTTTTTCAGAGGGTGTTAAATCATTGCGCTGTAAAATCGTTTAAGTTCTACTTTTTATGCCTTTAGCTTTTTTAAAGCAATTTCAATACAAGAAAGAGCAGCAGGAGTTATTCCGGAAATCCTTGAAGCTTGACCAAGGCTTATTGGCTTTACTTGGTTTAGTTTTTCTTGGATTTCCCTTGAGAGCCCCGGCATATTTGTATAGTCCAAGTTGCTCGGAATGGCAGTATTTTCTTGACTAATTGCCCTTTGCACCATTTCTTCTTGTCTTGAGAGATAGCCGGCATATTTGGTTATAATCTCAACTGTTTCGCAAATTTCAGGTTCACTTTGCAAATAATCGTTTAACCATGGTAAAAATAAAGCTATATTTTTTAGACTTAGATTTGGCCTTCTACAAAGCTCTTCAAGGCTAATGCTTTTCCCCGGGCAAGCCTCAGCTAATCCTTCAAGAATTTCACGAGTTTTTTGATCAGGTTTTATATAGGTTGTTCTAAGCTTTTCTATAATTTCAGCCACAACTTTTTCTTTATGCTGAAAAATTTCCCAATGTTTATCACAAACAAGTCCACGCTCCCGACCAAGGGCAGTTAGCCTTGTGTCCGCATTGTCCTCACGCAAAAGCAAACGATATTCAGCCCTTGAAGTAAACATTCTAAAAGGTTCTTCTGTACCCTTTGTCACAAGTTCATCAACAAGCACAGCCATATAGGCCATATTACGTTTTAATAAAAATGGTTCTTTATTTTCAAGTCTGGCCGCCATATTTAGGGCAGCCCAAAGCCCTTGGGCTGCAGCTTCTTCATAACCTGAAGTTCCGTTGATTTGTCCGGCAAACCATAAGCCCTCAACCTTTTTAGTTTCCAGTGTAGGTAAAAGCTGAACAGGGTTAGCAAAATCGTATTCAATGGCATAACCTGGGCGTACAATTTCAGCATTTTCAAGGCCATTAATACTACTTACCATTTTTTCTTGAACATCTAAAGGCAAACTTGTGGAAATTCCGTTAGGGTAACACTCTTGCAAATTTAATCCTTCAGGTTCAATAAAAACTTGATGCCGTTCTCTTTCGGGAAAACGAGCAACTTTGTCTTCAACCGAGGGGCAATAACGGGCTCCAACACCCTCAATTACTCCTGTGAACAATGGTGATCTATCAAGCCCTTTTCTAATTTCCTCATGGGTTTGCTCATTGGTCCATGTGATATAACAAGGCACTTGGGCAAGTTTTGGTTTTTCGCCGTGAAAACTAAATTGAGGAATGGGTTCATCGCCGGCTTGCATTTCCAAATTTTCAAAATTTATGGAATCATAACGCAATCTTGGAGGAGTTCCGGTTTTTAATCTACCAAGCTCAATGCCAAGCTTACGAATGGAGCTTGATAAATCCTTGCTCGGAGCATCGCCAAGTCGTCCACCCGGAATACTTTGCAAACCAATATGAATAAGGCCTGTTAAAAATGTCCCAGTAGTTAAAAGTATATGAGGAGCATAAAACTCCTTACCAATGGCAGTTTTTACACCTTGGATTTTGTGGATATATTGCTTATCTTCCCCATGCTCTTGCTTAATAACATTCTCTGCAATAAGCTCTTCCACGCTATCTTGCCAAAGAGTTAGATTTTTTTGATTAAATATTGTTTCCTTTACAACCTTAATATAGGTTTCCCTGTCCATCTGAGCTCGCCTTGAGCGCACAGCAGGGCCCTTACTTTGGTTTAATACTCTAAACTGTATGCCTGCCGCATCAGCCCATAAGCCCATAAATCCACCAAGAGCATCAATTTCACGCACCAAATGCCCCTTGGCCAGTCCACCAATGGCAGGATTACAAGATAAATGCCCCAAGCGATCAATATTTCCACTAATTAATAGGGTGTTATGTCCAAGTCTGGCCAAGGCCATGGCTGCCTCACAGCCTGCATGGCCACCACCCACCACAATACAATCAAAATTGTTTTTCATAAACTCTTCCGCAAACTAATTTTCGGTTTTGACTATACAAGTCCAAGCTGAAAAAGTAAATTTTTTTATTGTAAAAAAAATTCTTTCCCTTGGAGCAAAAAAAATATAAAATAATCGAAGAATGTATTAATTTTATAATTGTTTAAAGTGTCGCTTATTTTACATTTAGGTGGAGAGTATGTCCAATAAAGTATATAAAATTGGAGAAATAGCCAAAATTTTAGGTGTAAAACCCAGTGCTTTACGCTTTTGGGAAAGTGAATTTTCACAAATTCAACCACGGCGCACGGAGAATGGACAGCGCTATTATTCTGCCAAAGATTTGGAAATATTAACCCAAATCCACGATTTACTACACAACCAAGGGTTAACCATTGATGGAGTAAAGAAAAATTTAAAACAGCAAAGAAATCAAAATGATTTTGAGAAAAATATTTTAAAACAAAATACATTTCAAGAATTTACAAACAGCCTGACTGAAACCCCCAAGGACATGGAATTGCAAAATAAATTTGATGAAATGTCTATAAATTATATAAAATTACAGGAAAATTTAAATTCATTACAACAAACTATTGTCAAGCAAGAGCAAGAAATTAAAAGACTTTCTTATGAGAATGAAATACTAAAACAAAATAAATCTAATATGCGAGAAAACCAAATAAATGAAAAAAAATATAAAGAGGAACAGCAATATATATTTGCTGAACTAAAAGAAATTTTAAATATACTTGAAAGTAAAAATTAATTTTAAAAAATTAAGCAACTTGGAGTTAAAATGCAAAGAATGACAATCAAGCAAATTTTAAATAAAGATGTGGAAGAAAAAAATATAAAGGCAAGTGGCTGGGTTAGAACCAGACGTGATAATAAGGCCTTTGTTTTCTTGGAAATTAATGATGGTTCTTGCCTTGGAAATATACAATGTATAATTGATGAGGGCACGCAAGCTTTCTCAAATCTTGAAGGGGTAAATACAGGGTCAGCAGTACAGGTGCAAGGTGATTTAGTAAAATCCCTTGGTAAAGGCCAGAACTTTGAAATTCAAGTTAAAGAAATGATTGTTTACGGACTTGCAGATAGTGAAAGTTTTCCCCTACAAAAAAAACGTCATTCAGATGAATTCTTAAGAGGTATTGCTCATTTACGTCCTCGCACCAATAAATATGGGGCAATCTTTAGAGTGCGCTCCGAAGCAGCTTTTGCTGTGCATCAATATTTTAGGGAGCTTGGTTATTATTATGTGCACACCCCAATTCTAACCGGTGCAGATTGTGAGGGAGCAGGCGAAATGTTTAGGGTTAGCGCTTTGGATCCCGAAAAAATACAAAAAAGCCAGAATCTTGAAAGCCTTTGGGCAGAAGATTTTTTTGGCAAAGAGGCAAAACTTACTGTTTCAGGACAACTTGAAGCAGAAACTTTGGCCATGGGCCTTGGAAAGGTTTATACTTTCGGCCCAACCTTTAGGGCTGAAAATTCAAACACCAGCCGCCATGCAGCCGAGTTCTGGATGATTGAACCGGAAGCGGCCTTTATGGATTTGCAGGGCGACATGGCTTTGGCAGAAGGTTTGGTACAGTATGTCACAAAATATGTAATGGAGCATTGCCAAGATGAACTTGATTTATTCAATAAATTTGTAGAGCCAAAACTCTTGGAAAACTTAGAAGTAACCACAACAAAAGATTTTCAACGTATTTCCTACCGTGATGCAGTAAAACTACTTGTGGACAGTAAGAAAAAATTTGAATATAAAGTTGAGTTTGGCACAGATTTACAAACTGAACATGAGCGCTTTTTGTCTGAAGAATATTTTAAGTCCCCTGTGACAGTTTATGACTACCCCAAAGGAATTAAAGCCTTTTATATGCGTATGAATGATGATGAAGAAACAGTTGCGGCCATGGATTTATTAGTTCCTCGCATTGGAGAGCTTGTTGGCGGAAGTCAAAGAGAAGAACGCCTTGATAAACTAAGTTCACGCATAATTGAAATGGGACAAAGTCTTGATGATTTTTGGTGGTACTTAGACCTTAGACGTTTTGGAACTGTGCCCCACGCAGGTTTTGGGCTTGGTTTTGAGCGTCTAATTATGATGCTAACCGGAGTTTCCAATATTCGTGATGTTATTCCTTTCCCAAGAACCGTGGGTTCTATTGAATTTTAGCAATAAATTGAGATAATTATGCGTGCAATGACAGATAGAAGAAGAGCTAAAATTGAAAAAGTTCTCTCTCAAAGACAAAACGATTTAACTATTGTGATGGACAATATACATGATCCACACAATGTTTCCGCCATTTATCGCAGTTGCGATGCTTTTGGAGTGGATACAGTGCATTTATATTATACAGTGCAAGAATTTCCACGTCTAAATGAAAAAAGCTCTGCTTCAGCCAGAAAATGGATTGAAACAAAGCGTTATAGTGAGGCAAAAAATCTAGTTGAAAGCTTGCACTCTGAAAAAATGCAAATTTTAGCTACAAACTGTACTCCCACAGCTAAAACCATGTATGAATATGATCTGACTAAGCCCACAGCTATTATTATGGGAACAGAACATTCAGGAGTTTCTGAAGAGCTTTTTCCTTTGGTGGACGGAGAAATTTATATTCCTATGTATGGAATGATACAAAGTTTTAATGTTTCAGTGGCGGCGGCTTTATTGCTTGGTGAGGCTTCACGGCAAAGGTTTTTGGCCAAAAAATATGATCAAGCAAGCTATACCGAAAGCTTATATCAAGAGCGTTTAGCCAGTTGGCTTGAGCGTTAAAAAATGTAGCTCACAAAAATTATGCCAATTACTTTAATTTATAATGCTAAAAAACATATTTTGCCTGCTCCCACAAATAGCTTAACCTTATTGCAATTTATTTTTTTGAGCAACTTAGTACCTGCCCGCCCTCTGTGTTCAGGGCTTGGCTCTTGCGGAAAATGCAAGATAAAATTCCATTCACCCCCTCCAAGTTTAAGCACAGTTGAAAAAAAACTCTTAAGCCTTGATGAGCAAAATCAAAACATAAGATTAGCTTGCAAGCATAATGTGCAAGACTTAATGGTGTTAGAGCTATGGCCAAATGACTGTCAAAATATAGAAAAAAAAGAAAATAAAAATAAGATAGATAAAGAAAAAAATTCTATCCATAACTTGTTTATAGATGTGGGCACAACTTCTGTGGCCTGGCAATGTTTGCCTTGTGATTTAGCATTTACAGATTTTGAAAAAATAAGAAATTTACCTGATTACCTGCGTGGACAAGATTTAAATCCACAAATGCTTGGCGGAGCTGATGTAATCTCAAGATTACAAAATGCTCTAACCATTGCAAAAGATGAAGAAAATTCTCAAAGTATTTTTCAAACTGTAATTTATAATTATATTGAAACGATTATTGCAAACATAAAAGCCTATCAAATTGAAATAAATGAAATTTATTTAGCAGGAAATCCATCAGTCATGGCTTTATCTCTGGGGCAAAGTATTGAGGGGCTTTACCAATCGCCATATTTTTTGCAAAATAAAGGCAATCAATATTTTCAACTGCAAGACCTGCCGCCAATTTGGCTTGCTCCCCAACTAAGCCCATTTATTGGTGCAGATGCAGTGGCAGGCTTGGCCTATATTTTATCCACAGATCACCCTGATAATTTTTTGCTTGCTGACATGGGAACTAATGGAGAGTTTATTTTTTGGGATAGAGGAGAAATTTTTGGGGCAAGCGTTCCCCTTGGCCCGGCCATTGAAGGACTTGGAATGCGCTTTGGAAGTCCAGTATATGGCGAAGCCAAGCAAATAATTTTGAGTTTTAACCTTGGGATAAGCGGTTTGGAATATAAAAGTTTTGGTGAGCCACACTCCATTTGTGGCGCAGCTTATTTGAGCTTAATTCATATTTTATTAAAGGTTGGATTACTAAACAGAAATGGACATTTTATTGATTTCAACTCAGAAAATATTTCAACCCTAGCTAAAAAAATAGCAAAAAATATACGCCATGAACAAGGAGAAACAAGGCTATACGTCACACCTAAGCTTTATCTTTGCCCCGATGATATTGAAAATGTTTTAAAAGTAAAATCTGCCTTTGCCACTGCCGTGGAATATTTAGGAAGGCAAAGAAAAATTCAGCATTTTTATTTAGGTGGAGCACTTGGGGAATATATTCCAACTATACAGCTGGAGAATTTAGGGTTTTTACCAATTGGATCTTCAGATAGAACTATTATTCTGGGAAATTCAGCATTAAAAGGTTTAATTGCTCTTAACCATTCTAAGCCCTTACTTCAAGATTTATTGGACAAAATTACCAAAGCCACAGTCTTAGATTTAGTGGCTGACCCAAATTTTTCTGCAAGCTTTGTTGAAAATATGCACTTTTAACCCTAAGAAGTTATAATGAACTATAAATTATTTAAAGAAATTAATCCCTTTGCAAGTCAAGTGCTTGCTAAGATGCCGGAAATAATTCACTCCCTTATTCCCATGAATAAGGCACAAAAACATGATTTGCCTTATGCTTGCAAAGATTTATCAGAAGAACTCACCAGCGACAGACAGGCTTTAACAATTCCCTATTGGACAAAGGCCAGATTTTTAGCAGCCTATTTTCATTATTTTCTACCCTGGAATTGTATTAGGCTGGTTAAACTATTTCCCACATTAAATTTAGGAAAAATTCCGGAAAATCCTTTAATTGTAGATTTGGGTTCAGGCCCTCTCACACTTCCTTTAGCTTTATGGTTAGCCAGACCTGATTTACGTAAAGAAGCAGTGAGCATAGTTTGTTGTGATATAGCCCCTCAACCACTAAATCTAGGCAAAAAATTATTTGAAACCTTGATTAAAGAATTTGATCCAAACAGCCAATGGAAAATACATACATTAAAAACACCTCTGCATAAAGCTCTTGGACAAATCAAGGGTAAGCCTTGGTTAATCACCATGGGTAATGTATTGAATGAAGGTGAAGAAAAAAAGAATTACCCAATTCATGTTCAAATAGAACATCTTTTGCGTGAAGCCCAAAGAATATTGAGGGAAGATGGGAAAATTTTTGCTGTTGAGCCTGGAACTAGGCAAGGAGCAAGGGTTTTATCCATTTTACGTCATAAGGCCAGCCAAAAAATTATTGATTACGAAGACGATGATTTTGATGATGATTTTAATGATGATGTTGACAATGATTTTTTAGAAGAAGTTTCAGATGAACAAGCCCCATTTGTAGTTTTAAGTCCTTGCACTCACAATGATATTTGCCCGCTTTCAAATCAAAAAAATGGAATAAAACATAATTCTGCTTGGTGTCACTTCAATTGCCAAGTTGAAAAAATTCCTCATGGCTTAAAAAAGCTTTCCGAACAGTCCGGTCTTGATAAAAAATCCATTAGTCTATCATATATATATTTGGCCAAACGAGAAGAAGGATTAAGTATAAGCAAAAAATATAAAAATCAAAAAAATATGGCCAGAATTATTTCCGACGCCTTTATTATACCAAACTTTGATGGTAGAGCACGCTATGCCTGTCATAATCAAGGGCTTATGCTCTTGCCTGGCACTCAAAAACTGAGCAGTGGTGATTTGTGTGAAATTATTGTTCCAAAACCAATCAAAAGGGATATGAAGTCAAAAGCAATTATTGCTTTTTTAAAAGATAATTAAAATAATTTTTACTTTAAATAAGCCTCTCCCCTATATTTTTTTAAAAAAAATTTTATAATAGCAAATTATATTTTTATATTAAAAAAAACATTACATACTTTGATATAAATCAATATTTTTTGATGTTTTTGCCGGTATTTCCTTAAATTTAAATATTTAAAATTAGAAAAATTTTTCTTGCCAAAGTTTAAAAAAAATGTAAAAAAGGCAATTCAACAATATGTGCCATTAGTTTGGCAACAAGGAGAAGTCTCATGCCTAAAATGAAAACTAGCCGTGCGGCAGCAAAGCGTTTTAGCGTGACAGGTAGCGGTAAATTTCGTCGCCGCCGTCAAAACTTACGTCATATTTTGACTAAGAAAAGCCCAAAGCGTCGTATGGTGCTAGGACAAAGCGCATTGGTTGACAAAACCAATGAGAAAGCTGTTCGTCGTTTATTACCTTATGCAAAATAAGGTTTGAAATTTTTTAACGCTTCACTGGCTTGATCTCCGCCTCGTGAAGTTATTTATTGGAGGTATTCCATGCGTGTAAAGAGAGGTCTTGCAAGCCATCGTAGGCACAAGAAATATTTGAAAATGGCCAAGGGGTTCCGTGGTGGACGTTCCCGTTTGTACCGTACAGCTCGTGAGGCGGTTGAACGCTCATTAGCTTACGCTTTCCATGGACGTAAACTTCGTAAACGTGATTTTCGTAAACTATGGATTATGCGAATTAATGCAGGTTGTCGCCTTAGTGGGCTTTCCTATTCTCGCTTTATCCACGGCTTACAATTGGCAGGTATTGTGATTAATCGCAAGATGCTTGCTGATTTGGCTGTGCGTGAAAAAGCTGATTTTGCATCTCTTGTGGAATTAGCTAAAGCAAAGCTCGCTTAATTTCTACCCTGAACATTTTTTTATTTGGCAGAATAGGCTAAGGCTTATTCTGCTTTTTTTACAAATTGAAAACTCTACATAGCATATAAAAACCTCAATATGATTTTTTATTGAGAACTAAAGAGATAAACATGGATATTCAAAGTCAACTTAAAAATCTTGAAGAAGAACTTAGACAAATTTTGAACAATACTAATTCTTTGCAGGATTTAGAAACTCAAAGGGTTAATTTTTTGGGACGTAAGGGGCATTTAGCCCAAATCATGGCTAGACTGCCCGAGCTTAGTCCGGAAGAGCGCCCTGCCTTTGGGCAAGCGGCCAATGCCATCAAAAATAGTCTTACAACTTTATTGGAAGATAAAAAGAACCTGCTTGAAAATTCTAAAGAAGAAGCATTTTTGGCTAATTTTGATATTTCCATGCCAGGGCGCAGTCCTTGGCAGGGTTCACTCCACCCCATAACCAAAGCCATGGAAGAAGTTTGCTCTGTTTTTCAAAATATGGGTTATGAAATAGTGGTTGGCCCTGAGGTTGACACAGATTTTAACTGCTTTGAAGCTCTAAATATGCCTCCTGAACACCCCGCTCGTGATATGCAGGATACATTCTATATTCAGGATAAAGTTGTACTTCGCACCCACACTTCCACCATGCAGGTTCGCACCATGCTAGATCGTAAACCACCCTTGGCAGTAATTGCCCCTGGTAAGGTTTACCGCCGTGACTCTGACATAACAAATACTCCCATGTTTCACCAATTGGAGGGATTACTTGTAGATAAGCATATTACCTTAACGGATTTGCGAGGAACTCTAACCGCTTTTATTCAAAATGTTTTTGGTAAAAATACCAAGGTGCGTTTTCGTCCAAGCTTTTTTCCTTTCACTGAACCAAGTGTTGAGGTTGATATGTCCTGCACACAATGTGGTGGCAAGGGACATCTTAAGGATAATTCACCTTGTAGAATTTGTAAAACTACGGGCTGGCTTGAAATTCTCGGTAGCGGAATGGTTGATCCGGCAGTTTTTGAGTCCGTGGGTTACGATCCGAATGAAGTGTCCGGCTTTGCCTTTGGGCTTGGAGTGGAAAGAATTGCCATGTTAAAATATGGAATTAATGACTTACGCATGAATTTTGAAAATGATTTACGCTATCTCTCCCAATTTGCAGGGGCTTAAGATTTAGACTTAACATATTGCATTATTTTAAGGAAACGCTGACTAATTAGCAAAATAATTAGAATTTATTTTTTGAGTTTTTACTCTTTTTTCAAAAATAAAAAAGATATAGACAAATGTTATTATAAAGTTTTTGGAAAGGGTTTTGAAAGAAAAGCTAAGCTTATGTTGAACACAACAAAACTAAGCGTCATCTTTGTAAAATGTTCACAAAATCTTTCTCAAGAGAAAAACTTATTTCAAACGAAAACCGATTTATAAAGGAAAAATATATGTTATTGAGTTTAAATTGGCTAAAACAATTTGTTCCATACAATGGCACTGCAGAAGAACTTGGTGATCGCCTAACCATGCTTGGCCTTGAGCTTGAAGAAATCCGCCGCCCCTTTGATGAGATTGCTAATATTGTAATCGGCAAGGTTCTAACTTGTGAAGATCATCCTGATTCCGATCACTTGCACGTTTGCACTGTTGACGTTGGAGCAGAAGAAATATTAAATATTGTTTGCGGAGCACCTAATGTGGAGGCAGGGCAATTTGTTCCTGTGGCCACGGTTGGCACTGTGATGCCCGGTGGTTTTGAGATAAAAAAAGCAAAACTTCGCGGTGTTCCTTCTTTTGGAATGATTTGTTCCGAACGTGAACTTGGACTTAGCGAAGAGCACTCCGGTATTTTGGTTTTACCTGAAAAAGATAGACAAGGAAATCCATTTAAAATAGGTGAAAAGTTTGTTGACGCCATGGAAATGGATAGAGAAGTGCTTGAAATCAGCATTACACCCAATAGGGCAGATTGCCTTTCCGTGCTTGGCTTTGCCAGAGTTGTTTCTGCAATTTATAATTTGCCTTTAACCTTACCAAAATGTGAGTTTGCCGAGCAAGGACAAGATATTTCTGCTGAATTTAGTATTAATGTAGAGGACAGCTCGTTTTGTCCTTCCTATACAGCCAGATTAATTGAAAATTGTAAAATTGAAAAATCTCCTTATTGGATTAGGTATAGGCTTCATGCCGTTGGACTTAGGGCTATTTCCAATGTGGTTGACGTGACAAACTATATTTTAATGGAGTTAGGACAACCTCTACACGCTTTTGATGCAAATACCATTAAGGACAAAAAAGTTATTGTTAAAAGAGCCATTGAGGGGCAAAAATTCACTACCTTGGACGGACAAGAAAGAACTTTAACTGCCAATGATGGACTAATTTGTGATGCTGAAAATGCTATTGCCCTTGGTGGGGTTATGGGCGGATTGGACACAGAAATTACAGACAGTTCAAAAAATGTGCTTTTAGAATGTGCTTTATTTGAGCCGGCCTCCATTCGTAAAACTGCCCGTCGCCTCGGCTTACACAGTGATGCAAGCTATCGTTTTGAAAGAGGGGTTGACCAAGAAGGTATGGACTTTGCCAGAGATAGGGCGGCTTATTTATTGGCCTATTATGCAGGCGGAACTATTCGCACAGGGGTTTGTAAACATACTCCAATTCCTTTTAGTCCCAAGAAAATTACTTTTTCTCCCTCTCGTCCGGAGGTGGTGCTAGGTATTCCATTCAGTGCAGATTTTTGTGAAAATGTATTTAAATCCATTGGTTGTGGAGTTGAAAAGCTTGCAACAGATAAATGGCTTATTTCTGCTCCCGGTTGTCGCTATGATCTTAGTCGTGAGGCTGATTTAATAGAAGAAATTGCTATTTTTTACGGCATTGACACTTTTCCGCCTACCCTACCTAGATTAAGTCATAATTTGGAACAGTTGGCTGTAAAGGGAAATCGCCATGAACTCATTTTACAAGCTAAAAAATTCTTAGCCGGACTTGGACTAAATGAAGTCATTAATTATAGCTTTGTTGGCAATAAAGACTTGGATAATTTGAATTTAAACCAAAATGACAGAGTACAAATTTTAAACCCCCTTACTTCAGAGCAAGATGTATTGCGCACCCATTTAGCAGCCGGAATATTGCAGAGCATCAAGCACAATATTGCTCATGGAGCAACAGGATTGAGAATTTTTGAAATTGCCCATTCTTTCCACAAAGACAGCAATAGTCAAACCACAGTTAGGGAAAACCTTCATCTGGCAATTGGCCTTTATGGTAATCGTTATGACAGTGCCTGGGGGCATAGTTTGGACGCTGAAATGGATTATTCAGATTTACGTGGATTTGTGGAACATTTTTGCACTCACTTCTTCCATTTACCTGCTCCTAGCCTCAAAAAAGTTGATAATCACCCCTATTTTGCTCCTGCCATTGAATTATCTTTTGAAAACGGAGAAGTAATAGGATATATGGGCAGAATAAAACCAAGTATTGCAGATGATTATTATGCAAAAAAACCTGTGTGGCTTGCTGATTTAGACTTAAATGCCATGGCAGTGAAAGCCAAAAATATTGTTCCACAATTTGAAAATTTAGCCATTTATCCGCCTGTGCGCCGTGATATAACCTTTATTTGCCCAAGTAATCTAACCATTGATTGTCTTGAGCAAGCTATTTTATCCGCCAAGGGCAAGTTGTTAAAATCGATTGAGCTTAGGGATATTTTCTACCCCCAAAACCAAGAAGAAAAAAATCTGACCTTTAGACTAACATTTCAGTCAAGCGAAAAAACCTTGGAAGATAAAGATGTAGACAAAGAAAGGGAAAAAATAACAACTGCTGTGATAAAAAGTTTAAATATTAAAGTGTAATTTTTTTAAATAGCCTAAAAAATACTTGACTATTATATCAAGCTACAATATCTTTTCCAAAGGCTTGCGCTTGTAGCTCAGTTGGATAGAGCAACTGCCTTCTAAGCAGTCGGTCGGGTGTTCGAATCACTCCAGGCGCGCCACAATTTTCAAGGGTTTATGATATAAAAATCATAAACCCTTTTTCTTGCCCATTATTGGTGCACTTCAGTTTACAATTAACTTCTTATCTAATTTTACCACCTAAAGCTAAGCAAGTTGCATTTAAGTGAGCATACCCTAAATTTACGCTAGGTTCTAAATGAGCCCCTTCTCCCCATTCATTCCAAGCATTTATGAAAACAAATTGCTCTTCTTGTCTAAATCTATGTTGTACATAATCACAAGCATCAGAAAGCCATTGTTTGTATGACGTTGGATTAGCACCCATAAAAATAGTAGCCCTATCTGCAACACGAGGGCTGTTATCCCAAGCCGGAATAATTGTTGGGAAAATATATTGATCAGACTTCCATTCTTGCTTAGCTTTATTTATACACTCAAAATAACTAAATAATTTCGTCTTTTCAGGAATTGCAAAACCATCAGTTGCGCCACGATGGTATTTACCAAATGGAGGAAATTGGACTATGGCATCAAAAAGCCCCTCTCCGTACTCTTTATAATCCTTATTTTCATAGGTTTGCACCATAACAATATATGGATTTTCTTCCTTATGTGAAGAACATACTTCATGCCATCTCTTTATTGTAGATACAATATCAGGAATGTCCTTGGTATGGTGTAGTAAAAATAGAGGTCTATTATTAACTCTTATATATCGATGATCTGCAAAATATTTTAGCATATCTTCCATAAAAGAATAATCATACTCATGGCTATATTCTTGAGCAATAAGCACTTCATCACCTCTTCCTGTCCAACGCCTTGACCATGTTTCATTAGCCCAGTTTAAACAAAAAGGTATAGCTAGCTCTTTTTTTTCTAGTAGCATATCGACAGGTTTTTGCATAAGCCTTTTCCCGGCAAAATAATAGTGATGGAAACAAAATCCGTATAGGCCAAATTCTTTAGCCATATCTATTTGTTTTTGCAGAGCTGAAATATTCGACAAGTCGTAATAACCAATATCAGGATGTGGGATTTCCGGTTGTAAATGCCCTCGAAAGAGAGGTTTCGCCCTTTGAACATTTGTCCATTCAGTAAAACCCTTGCCCCACCATAGATCATTTTCGGGAAAAGCATAAAATTGAGGAAGATGAAAAGCTATTGCTTTTATTGAAATTGATGAAGTATCAAAAACTTTCTTGTCTTCATAAGAAATATCATCTATTATAACAGTATGTTGACTATTTTCCATTTTGTAAAACTCCTCATTAAGCTTGTTTTTAAAATTGCTCTCTTATTGAACTATCAAGCTTTTTCACTCGTTAAGAGCTTTTCATGAAAAGATAATTTATAACTCATTTATATCAACCTCAATAAATGGGCCATTTTCTCTGTTCTTTAGCAGTAATAAATCTTTAGCATCTTTAAAAGCTTCGCTCTTCTCTATTAACTCTTTGTAAAGTTCTACAGGGACAAGATAAGCCTCAGCCTTATTATGATTTAAAATTGCCACTGCCTTACCACCACTTTCTTTAAGTATTTTTGGTAGGTTACGCTTAACTTCTGTCATACTTGCTGTATGATTAGTAAGTAATATGTCCATAATACACCTTTTTCAATGTTTTTTATAGTGCTTTATTAAGTGTAATAATAAGTGTATTAGTGTATTTTGTCAAATTAAGGTTCTTATTATTTGCCTTCAAGTTCCACGTTGTGGACGCCACAAAAAAATGCTTCTTGAAGGCTTAAACAAAATATTGTTCACAGCCTTCAAGAAGCATTAATGAATAAATCTAAAAAAGTATTATAATAAAATAAGTGAAATCTGAGGCACAGCCACCAAGATAGCCAAAGCAATCAACATTGTAAAAAGATATGGTAATACAGCAATACTAAGTCTTTCAATGGAAATTTTACTTATACCACAGCCCACAAATAAGTTTACACCAACCGGAGGAGTTAAAAATCCCATAGCTGCTGAAACAATCATGATTATACCAAAATGAATTGGATCAACTCCAATTGATTTTACAATGGGGAACATAATTGGTGCAAGAATAATAATATTAGCGAGAGCTTCCATAAATGTACCGGCAATAAGCATAATTAAAATTACCATAGCCAATAAAACATAAGTATTTGTGGAAAAGCTCTTTAAGAAATCTGCAACCACGTCCGGCACACTATAAATCAAAAGTAATTGGCCAAGAGCACTGGCTGAAGCCATAATTATAAAAATTGTTGCATTTGTTATAACTGTGCTTTTTAGGATTTCATACATTTTACTCCAAGTTAAAGAGCGCACTAAAACACATTCAGCAAAAAGTGCGTAGGCAACAGCAACAGCACCAGCTTCAGTAGGTGTAAAAATACCTCCATAAATTCCACCTAACACAATTAATGGAACCATAATTCCATGTTTTGCTTCCCATAGTGCTTTTAAGGTTTCACCATTTGAAGCCTTAGGTAGTGAGATATCAATTTTCTTTATTTTTACTAGGATATAAGCAGTTATCATCAAGCTTATTCCCACAAAAATACCCGGTAAAATTCCAGCGATAAAAAGATCGCTAACAGAAACTCCCACAGATGCACCATAAATAATTAGTGGAACACTTGGTGGAATCATTACACCAAGGCAACCGGCGGAGACATTGGTGGATGTAGAAAATTCTGGTGGATAACCATCTTTTATCATTGATGGAATCATAATACCACCCACAGCAGCAACAGTGGCAGGACTAGAACCGCTTAGAGCTCCATAAAACATACAGGTAAGAATACTTACATGAGCCATTCCTCCTGTAATATGCCCCACAAAACAGCGTGAGACTTTTAACAGAGCATCAGCCATACTTCCCTTTTGCATTATTTCACCTGCAAGAATAAAGAAAGGAACTGCCAACAATGGAAAACTATCCAGTGAGCTAACAATTTTTTCCATCATAAATTCCGGTGGTAAATCACCAGCAAGCAAGCCAACAACAACGCTAAGTGAGATGGAAGCGGCAATGGGTACACTAAGACATAAGAGTGTTACCATGGTGATAATTGTGAGAATAATAGGTAATTCCATATATTTCTTCCTTATTAATCAGCTAAAAGATGTTTTGGTCAGAACCAGGGCACTCTTCACTTTGGCAATTTTTCCAATGATTTATAAAATATACAATACTTCTTATACCCATAAATAGCATGGAGATAGGAACAATGGTGTATAAAATATACATTTCAAAATCAATTGAAGCAGCCACTTGGCCTGAATCTTTTATAAAATACACTAAGTCAATTCCCCACACACACATGATACCACAAAATACAAGGGTAAATATGGTTGAAATGGCTGATACAATCAGTTGCATTTTTAGTCCAAAGAGATTTTTTAAAATACCTATTTCAAGATGTCGACCTTCAGATGCCGCATAACTTGCACCTAAAAATACAGCACAGATGAAAGTATAACGTGCTACTTCTTCAGGCCATTCAAGAGCATTGGAAAGGAAATATCTAAAAAAAACTTGAATAATAATGCAAAAACACATAACTACTAGCATGAAGATACTGGAATATTTGTCTATATTGAATAATAATTTTAGCATTATTATCTCCTGCATATTGGATTTAACATTGAATTTTTTGGTTTCCCTACAAACTATGTTCAATACCTTGCAAAGAATAAAGGCAAATTCACTTATAGCAAACTTGAATTATTTTAAATAGAAGTTAACTATCATATCAAGTTATTATAAATAGTTCTCTGCACAATCTAATACAATCTCTGTTACTTTTAACTTTGCACAAAATAATTTCCATTTTTTGTAAAAATACTAGAGCATCTTTGCTAAGGAAGGTAGTTTGGTTCATAGCAGTTTCAAGTTTTTTGCAACTGCTATGATTTACAAAGATTTCATAGTGATTTGTGCAGAGTTCTATTTATAATTTTGGTTTACAAACCAAAATAGACTATTTATACATATTTTCTTTCTCGAAAAGATCAACTACAGAGTCAATAAGAGCAGGAGCTACAGTGTCTTTGAACTCAGCAGGAACGTCTTTACTGCTTTTAATCCATCTTGCTTTTTCTGTATCTGACAATTCAATAATTTTCATACCATATTCAGATTGAAACTTTTCTAAGAAAGCAGCTTCATTGCTTCTGCTAAGTTGTCTTTGCTCAACTAAACATTCATTCATTGTTTCTGAAACAAGCTTTTGTTCTTCAGGTGTTAAGGAATTCCAAAAACGTTTGGACATTAATACCAAGTGAGGAGTATAAATATGCCCACTCAAAGTTAAATTTTTGGTAACTTCAAAAAATCTCCAAAACCAACCAAGGTTAATGTCAATATCTATGCCATCAACTGTTTTTTGTTGTAAACCTGTTATAACCTCGCCCCAAGCCATAGGTGTTGGATTCATGCCCAAAGAACGCAATGTTGCTATATGAATTTTTGAAGGGGTAGCTCTTATTTTTAACCCTTTAGCTTCCTCAAGGTTATTAATTTCAGAAGTGCTAAAAGTATGTCTAAAACCTAGTTCCATATAACCCATGGGTAAACAGCCATTTTTTTCCAAACCTTTGGAAAGCTCCTTACCAATATCACTGTTTAAAAGTAATTCAGCTGCTTCATAGTTTGGCACAAGGTAAGGCATATCAAAAAGCATAAGGCGTTGATCAAACACTGAAAAATTAGAAGTTGATTCAGCACCAATTTGTAATACACCCATTTGCAAGCCTTTTACAATAGAGTCTGGGTTGCCATATTTACCTGAGCCAATTAAGTCAACTTTAAAGGCATTGTTTGAGCGTGCCTCAAGTCTTTCTTTAAATTTTGCAAAAGCAACACCTTGGGGGTGTTCAGGAAAGTTTGTATAGGCAATTTTTATGGTTTTGGCAGCAGAGGCATTTAAGGGACTACTAATTGTTAAACATAACGCAAACACAAGGCTAAAAATAGTTAATGTAAATCTCATAACTTCTCCTAAAAAGTGGTTAGAATAAACTAGTATAATGAATTTCCACATGAACAATAGTGCAAATCTCCATAGAATTGCATAAAGCTGACAATTACTATAAGCAAAAAATATGCCAAAACTATTATTTAAAATGTAGCTATTTCAAGGTATTTTTATTGCAAAAAAAATCATTTTATGAGAATGTGTAAATGAAAGTTTACAGGTGTAAAAAATTTTAGATTAATTACTTTGAATTGGAGTATCACTTGAAAAAAGAAAAAAAATATATTGAAGTATATCAAAAAACTATTGATGCTTTACCCATGGGCATTTTATACGTTGATAAAGACTTAAAGATTAGAATTATTAATAATTGTTATGCCACTCAACTTGGTGGTGATGTTGATAAATTGCTTGGAAAATATTTGCCTGATTTTATTCCTGGTACTTTTGCTAATCGAGTAATGGAACGAAATCAAGCAGAGCTTGGGGACATTTGTACTTTGCCCTTATCGGGCGATAAGCTAAGATTTATTGTAAACCGTATACCCATAACAAATCAAAGTAAAGAAGTTGTGGGTATGGTTTCTAACATAATGTTTACAGATCCCACACAGCTTAAGTCATTGAGTAATAAAGTTGATGAATTGCTTAAACAAGTAGCCTTTTATCGCAAAAATATGACAAGTCTTTTGCGTTCACAATATAATATTGACTGCATTATAGGAAATAGTCCACAAATTAGTAGCGTAAAAGATGATATACTGCGTTATGCGGCTACAAACTTCCCTGTTTTAGTCCAAGGGCCAACAGGAACAGGCAAAGAACTTGTTGCCAATGCCATTCATGCAGAAAGTAGACGTAAGTCCGGGCCTTTTATCAGTATAAACTGTGCAGCCATTCCAAAGGATTTAATTGAAGCTGAACTATTTGGTTATGAAGCAGGAGCTTTTTCAGGAGCCCATCGCAATGGAAAACCGGGCTTAATCGAAATGGCAGATAAAGGTACGCTTTTC
This sequence comes from uncultured Mailhella sp., assembly GCA_964369905.1. Lineage (GTDB taxonomy): Bacteria > Desulfobacterota > Desulfovibrionia > Desulfovibrionales > Desulfovibrionaceae > Taurinivorans. The sequence goes on from CAYJHF010000009.1 coordinate 21,968, forward strand.
TTAGATGAAATTGGCGATATGCCCTTAAGTGCTCAGGTGAAACTATTGCGAGTTCTGGAGCAAAAATCAGTATCAAGGGTGGGTAGTGTAAGTAATATCCCAGTTGATTTTAGACTTGTTTCTGCCACAAATAGAGATATTTTTAGTATGATTGAACAAGGAACTTTTAGGGAAGATTTATACTATAGACTTTGTGCTTTAACCATTTCTTTACCAAGTTTAGCCAATCGCCCTGAAGATATTATTCCCATTTCAAAGCATTTACTTTCTCAAATGGGCTATGGACATTTAGGATTTAGCCCACAAGCTGTGATAAAAATGCAAGAATATGCTTGGCCTGGTAATGTGCGCCAATTGTTTAATGCTTTAGCCCACGCTTCTTTACACTGTCATTCAAATATTATTGATGTAAATGACCTTCCCTATGAAATTCTTGAAAGCTTCATTCCTGCCATAAGCAATGACTGTACTCTTTCCCTTGCAGAGCATTTAGATCAATATGAAAAAAGTTTATTGCAACATTATTGGGAGTTCTACAAAGGTAATGTTACAGCTATGGCTAAAGTTTTAAAAACTTCAAGGGTAACCCTATATAATAAATTTAAAAAACATAATTTGCTTTTTGAATAGAAAGTAGTTTGTTTTTGTAAACTTATCTTTACACAATGTTTATTGTGTGAACTCAATAAATTGTAGTAAAAGCCTTGAAGTTGAATTTTTCAAGGCTTTTTTATTGGATTAAATAATGTGAAAACTGAAATAATTTCAGATTTATAAACTCTAATATATTGAAAACATATAAAAAAAGATAATTGGAATATAATTTGCTTGCATAAGCTAAGAAATATGTGCCCAAAAAGTATATATTGTTAAAGCTGACATTTTCATTAAAACTTTAAAAAATAAGGAAGTAACTTATGCTATTGCAATGTACATCAGGCGGTGATGCTGCCGCCAAAGTTCTGATAGACCTTGGAGTGGAATTTGTTTTCACATTAACCGGAGGACACTTAAACCATATGCACATGACCTTAGAAAAAAGTTCAGTGCAACTTATAAGCGTTAGAAATGAACAAGCTGCAACTTTTATGGCAGATGCCTATGCCCGTATGAGTGGAAAACCAGGCATTGCCATGCTTACAGCAGGTCCAGGTTTTACAAATTGTATTTCTCCATTGCAACAAGCAGCCACTAACTGCACCCCTCTTTTAGTCATTGCCGGTGCATCAGGCACAGATTATCGTGATAAACTCGATTTACAAGATGCTGCACAATTTTCTATAGCTAGCCCTATTTGTAAGGCTTCTTTTGTTTGCCTTGACCCATCAAGGGTTGCTGAATATGTTGAAATGGCTTATAGAGCCACATATACCGGAAGACCCGGCCCTGTATTTTTAGAATTACCATGTAATATTGCTGCTGCTCCTGTACCCGGTGGTTCTTGTGTATACCATAAGACTGAAGTAGCTTCAAAACCTGTAGATAGAGCAGGAGTTCGTAAAGCAATGGAATTATTGAGTCAAGCCAAAAAACCCATAGTCATTGTGGGTAGTGGCGGTGGTTACTCCAAAGCTCAAGAACCATTACTTGCCTTTGTAGAAAAAGCAAATATTCCGGTATTTACTTGTAATATGGGACGTGGTTTAGTTTCAGACTTACACCCTCTATCATTTGGATTAGCTGCCCCAAACAGACCTGTTGTGGCTGAAAAAGCTTATAGAGAAACAGATTTAGCAATTGTACTTGGCCATAGAATTAGCTTAAATGACTTCTTTGGCGGTGCATATAACCAAAAGGCCAGCATAATACAAGTTGACATTTGTGGTGAAGAAATTGGACGTAATAGAGCCATTGAATTGCCTATAGTAAGTGATGTTAGTGCGTTCTTACAAGAGGCGTGCGAAGTTCTTGACGGTGGAGTTAGCACACAATTAGCCGGACGTTTTGATGCTTGGATTGCTGAGCTTGTTGCTGAGAAAAAGAACTGCTATGAAAAACATTTACCAAATATAACCAGCAGTGATTTACCCATGCATCCTCAGCGTTTAGTGCATGAAATTAACCAATATATGGATAGAGAAGATGATGTTGTTGTTGGTGATGGTGGTGATACATTGACTTGGCTTCAAATGGGACGAACAGTAAGAAGTCCTTATAGAATTATGGACCATGGTTTGTTCTGGTGCATTGGTGGTGGCATGGCTGATGTTGTGGCTGCTCGTTTAGTGTATCCTAAGAGTCGTGTCATGCTAGTAACAGGAGATGGTTCAATTGGATTTAACTTTATGGAAGTTACAACTGCTTTGGCAAGAAATATGGCCTTTGTAATTGTGATTGCCAATGACCAAGCTTGGGGAATGATTAGACAAAGTCAAAAATTGAGATTTGGAAAAACCATTGATACAGTGGCAAAACTTACTGATGTTCCTTATGAAAAAATGGTTGAAGCTGCCGGTGGAAAAGGTTTTAGAGTGGAAAGACCGGAAGATATTAAGCCTGCTCTTGACGCTGCATTTGCCAGCAATACTGTAGCTTGTGTAAATATTCAAATTAGCGATCAATTTGTTAGCCCAGGCAGCCTTGCTTTAGGTCAACTTGGCGCATATAAAATTACAGAATAAAAAAATGCCTGTATTTTGTAAACATCTACTTTAAGAGCAATGAACTATACAAGGTTTCACTCTAGAATGTAGATGTTTACAAAATGATTTAGGATAGCAGGTGAATAAAATGAATAACATTGATACACATAATAAAAAAACTGCAATTATAACAGGTGCTGGTATTGCAACCGGAATAGGCTTTGGTATTGCAAAACAGTTGGCTAAAGATGGAATGGATATTGTTATTATGGACATCAACCAAGCCTCCCTTGATCAGTGCTGTGAAGAAATAAAAGAAGAATTTAAGGTAAGGGCTTTGGGTGTTTTGCTTGATGTAACATCAAATTCTTATATCCAAAAAGCAAAAACAGTAGTGCAAAGTTTTACAAAACAAGTTGATGTTTTAATAAATAATGCCGGTATTTTTCCTACGGAAAGTCGCTTAGGTGATTTAGAAATGGAAACTTGGGAAAAAATAATGGAAATAAACCTAACCGGTGCATTTAAAATGATTCACACCTTTTTACCTATGATGCAAAGTGGAAGTTCTATTATAAATATGGCCTCAAGAGCAGGAAAAAGACCAGCCCCACTTTATGGAGCGTATTCTGTATCTAAGGCCGGAATGATTATGTTAACTAAATGCCTTGCCGTTGAATATGCCTCCCAAGGAATAAGAGCAAATGCCATTTGCCCGGGACAAATTTACACCGATTTAAATGAAAAACGCTACATTCAAGAAGCAGCTAAAAATAACATTACAATGGAAGAACATATTGAAAATATAGTGAAAGGTATTCCATTAGGTAGACTTGGTCTTCCGGAAGATATTGCTCGCTTAGTTTCATTCTTAGTTAGCGATAAGGCAGATTATATCACAGGGCAAACTTTCAATATTTGTGGTGGCCAGCTAATGGAGGTTTAAATAACAAATTTTATTTCGTGATTTTCTAACTGAAACTTAAACATAGAGGTAATTGCCATCATTATTAAATGGAGGATATTTTAATGGATTTACATCTTAAAGATAAGGTAGTAGTTATAACCGGTGGAACAACCGGAATAGGAAAAGAAATTGCTAAGCTTTTTCTTGAAGAAGGTTGTGCTGTTGCTGTTTGTGACTATGTGCAAGAAAAGATTGATTTCTTTAAAAATGAGTTTAAAAATCAAGCAATTTTTGCCGATTTTGCAGATGTAACCAGTCAAGAAAGTATGAACAATTTTGCCAAGAATGTTGCTGAACATTTTGGTGGCATAGATATTTGGATTAATAATGCAGGAATTTATCCAAAGGGAACTTTGCTTGAAATGCCAAATGAGCAATGGCTAAAAACATTTGACGTAAATGTTCATGGGCTTCTCTATGCAAGTAGAGCAGCTATTCCTTTTCTAAAAAAGAGAAATGGTGGTGTAATTTTAAATGCGGCCTCTTATGCAACCATCATACCTGTGATTGAACGTGGTGCATACGCTGCCAGTAAATCAGCAATTTTGAGCATAACTAATGTAATGGCTGCTGAACTAGCTCCTGCAAACATTAGAGTATTATCTTATATTCCAGGTTTTATTTTAACTGATCTAACTAAGGAATTTTTATCTGCCAATGATGATAAAGCATTAAAATCTCAAGTAGCCTTAAATAGGCATGGAACAGTAGAAGATATAGCACCAGTTGTAGTTTTTCTTGCCTCCGATGCTGCAAAATTTATTACAGGTTGCAGTGTTGAGATTAGTGGGGGAAAATTTTGTGTGCAAAACCCAGGAACTATGTGGAATTAACAATATAAAATCAGAGAGGTTATTATGAAAAAAAATCTTTTAGCATTAATTTTATGTCTTAGTGTTTCATTTGTTAGTTCGATAGCCATGGCTGCCGAATATCCTAAAATGGTTGTGAGGATAGCCTCATCAACGCCTAGTCAAACAACAAACTCTATTGCACTTGAAAAGCTTGCTGAAATAATAACTGAAAAAACAGATGGAGCAATTCAATTTAAAAGCTTTTTTAGTGGAGTTCTCGGAGATGAGCAAGCTATGATTAAGCAACTTCAAAGCAATGAAGTTCAAATGATAGTTATTGCAGCCGGAAATTTAACACCATTTGCTCCACAAGCTACCATAGCCATTTTACCATACTTATTTCCTAAAAAATCCGACGCTTATAAATTTTTCAACAATGAACCACTTATGAATGAAATTGCTGATATTATTAGTAAACAAAGCAATGTTAGACCCATTGGCTGGCTTGCTAGTGGCTATAGAGTGTTAACAAATTCTAAACGCCCCATTAATAATATCAATGATATGCAAGGCATGAAATGGCGTGTTCCCCCTGTGAAGTTACAACTTGATGCCTTTCGCTCTTGGGGAGTTGAACCACACCCCTTACCATGGATTGAAACTTTTAATGGTTTGCAACAGGGCGTTGTTGATGGCCAAGAAAATCCACACGTTTTAAACAGAGATACAAAATTCTGGGAAGTGCAAAAGTATGTAACTAATATTCATTATATGCTTTGGGTTGGTCCTATGTTAGTTAGTGAGCGCTGGTTTAGAAAGCTTGATGACAAAACAAAACAGTTGTTTATGGATTCAGCTAAGGAAGCCATTGCTTATGGCTGGAAATGGAATGAAGAACAAGAAGCCATTGCCATTGAAGAATGTAAGGCAAATGGTATGATTTTCAATGAACTTAGTGATGAAAATGTTTGGATTGAAAAAGCAAGAGCTGTTTGGGTTGACTATTATGATAGCATTGGTGGCAAAGAAATGATGGATAAAGCATTAGCTACTATGAAATAATTAACTCGCTTAACAAATATTAACCTCTGTCCAGTTTTGGGCAGAGGTTTTATATGGAGATATTATGCTAAAACATCTATATAACAATCTTGAGGAATATCTTTGCTTTACCTTTTGTTCTGGCATGATAATCTGTCTTATCATACAAGTCTTTGTTCGCCTACTTTTCGGTTCAGCCATAGCTTGGACAGAAGAGCTTAGTAGAATACTTTTTAGACTGTTTATTTTGGAACAAGTATGACTACAAAAAGGCTTACTCAAGTAAGAATTACTGCTCAATTTATCAAAGCTTCTCTAAAAGTTAGGTTAATTTTCAGAATTATTAGCGACTCTTTTTGTATAATAGTTCAACTAATTGTTGCATACCTTGCTTTTATAGTTATTCAAGAACATTACGAATTTCCGGAAATTTCGCCTACACTAAATATTGTGAAAGCTAACATTGAGTTGATTATACCAATATCTTTTATTTTAACAGCATGGCGTACTCTAGAAGTATACATCGTCAAAATAAAAGAAAATGATTTGTATTCACTTGTACAAGTCTTAGGGGAGGAAGTATAATGGATACAATGTCCTTATTGATTTCAAGTATGTTTGTTTTAATACTGATTGGAGTACCAATTTATATGGTACTAATTTCTTCAACCCTAATTTCTCTTTTTGCTTTTTCAACACTTCCCCTCAGTGTTGTGCATAACTCATTATTTGAGGGACTTAATTCTTTTCCTCTTCTTGCTATTCCATGCTTTGTTGTGGCCGGAACCATTATGGAAAAAAGCGGTGTTACGGGACAAATAATTGATGTTGTGAAAATATTAGTTGGTAGAATGTCAGGTGGACTAGGAATAACAACTATTTTAGCTTGTACATTTTTTGCGGCTATTTCAGGATCAGGGCCAGGAACTGTTGCAGCCATTGGAACATTATTAATTCCTTCCATGTTACGCCAAGGCTATAGTCCAAAATATGCCGCCTCTGTAGCTTCCTCCGGTGGAACTATTGGAATTTTAATTCCTCCCAGTAATCCTTTAATTATCTACGGAATAATTGGCAATGTCTCAATTACAGGACTTTTTACCGCTGGATTTATTCCGGGGTTTATGATTGCTTTTATTCTAATTTTTGTGGCATGGTTATTGGCAAAAAAAGAAAATATTCAATTTGATGAAAATATTCCTGCTTTTAAGCTCTCTAGCTTTGCTAAAATTTGTTTAAAAAATATTTTTTCATTATTAACTCCATTTATTATTTTAGGTTCAATTTACTCCGGAATTTGTACTCCGGTTGAATCTTCTGTTGTGGCTGTGGTTTGGTCACTATTTGTTGGCGGATTTATTTTAAAGGGCTTGAGTTTAAGAAAGATTTATGATTCCGTGCTTGACGGAGTAGTTCTTTGTGGTGTTGTTTTAATTATTGTTGGAGCTTCAACTTTATTTGGAAAAATTCTTACCATAGAACAAGCTCCTTTACGTTTAGCAGAAGCTTTACTTAATTTTTCCCAAAACAAATATGTAATTCTTTTACTTATTCTCTCTATGCTCTTTGTACTTGGTATGTTTCTTGAAACTTTGGCAACTTTAATTATTGTTGTTCCTGTACTTTTACCGGTTGTTACATCTCTTGGAGTTGATCCAATACATTTTGGGATTATCTTGGTTGTTTCAAATGAAATTGCTCTATTAACTCCCCCACTTGGAGTGAACCTATTTGTATCTTCAAAAATTGCTAATATTTCTGTTGAAACTGCTTCCATGGGGGTTTTACCATATATTGCTGTGCTTATTCTCTGTGCTTTACTTGTGACATTTATACCACAAATTTCAATGTTCCTACCTAAGCTTCTTGGATATGCTTGATAGATTAGAGCATTTTTTATTTGAAAATGTGGACTGGAACATTTTTTAAAGATTTTAATGAAGAAATGCTTTAATAAAACCGTATTAAAAGGAAGAACAAAATGCTTATAGAATTTATTAAACCGGATTTTACACATACTGATGAAAAAGGCTCGCTGGTTGAACTTGTTCATAAGGGATGGTCACAAGTGAACTATATTACTGCAAATGTTGGTACTGTTCGTGGCAATCACTACCATAAAGAGAATGATGAAGCTTTCTTTATTATTTCAGGAAAAATTAAACTAACTCTTGAAACTCTTGATAAATCCATTCAAGAAATCTATGAGTTGGGTGCAAATGATTTCTTTAAGGTGAATAATGGCATAATACATATACTTGAGTTTTTAGAACCAACTGCACTTATCGCACTTTATGATAAAGGAGTAGGATTGCCAGGTGGGGCAAAAGATGTTATGCAGTTATAGTAAGAAATGCTTGCAAAAGAAAAATCTTTGCAAGCATTTGCCATAAGGAAAGATATTA
>CAYJHF010000010.1:0-10605 GCA_964369905.1 uncultured Mailhella sp.
AACTGTCTTAGAACAAAATGTCAGCAAAAATAATGCCAATGAGTTTGAAAAAATCTTTGATCACACCTTTAGATGTATGAAACACTACCCTGAAGAAAAACTGCACCATGATTGGGTTGGAGTAATTGCAACCCTATTTCATGAAATTGGTAAAAGTTGCACTTCAGAGTATTATGAAGGACATTGGTTTTTCTTTCAACATCATCGAATTGGTGCAAATATTACAAGGAAAATTTTACGTCGCCTACATTTTGAAGATGAAGAAATTGAAACAATATGTAATATTGTAAGAAATCATGTACGTTTCCAGTCTATGATGACAGATCGAGGCATAAGACAATTTATGGAATTCCCTGATAGAGAAAGAATTATTGAACTTAGCAGAGCCATTATTAAGGCCGATCCACATGGAAATTATACAAACTTTAACCACAACCTCAAATACATGGAAAGGGGTGACACTCCTCTTAGTATGCTCGAACCACTGCTTAACGGCAATGAAATAATGGAACATACCTCATTGCCTCCTGGCCCAAATGTTGGTATCTTAAGAGATGCCCTATTGAATGCACAGGTCTTAGGAGAAGTTTGCAATACAAATCAGGCCATCGATTTTGTTAAAAAATATATGACTAAACTCTCATAAGGGAATATTTTATGGATTCAAGTTCGGTTGGAGTAGTAATCTTAGCTCATAAAGATTATGAACACTCCATTGCTTGTTTAGAAAAAATCCATGCTCAGTCTGATAAACCAAGGCGTATTGTTCTTTGTGATAATGGGTCTGACAATCACACTGTAGATGAAATTTTAGAGGCTTGGAGCAAAATAGCTGTAAAATATTCCATGGAAGTTCCTGTGGAAGTTTTTGCAGGAGATAGCTCAGGTGCATCTCTGGTTTTATTGCGCAGTCCTGAGAATTTGGGGGTTGGTGGAGGAATAAACCTTGCCCTCTCTTTTTTATTATATGACAAATCCTGTTCAGCCTTTTGGATTTTGCACAATGACACTTTACCTGAGTCCTATGCTTTATCAGCCCTTGTAACTCACCTTGAAATGGAAGGCGAAGAAAATAGCAAACCCATTGGAATGGTTGGATCTACCTTGCTCTTTGCAAAAAGTGAACTACAAGAATGTGCCGGAGGAGGAGTTTTTAGTAAGCTCACGGGCAAAGGTAAACTTATTGACAATGGCTATGAAAAATTTGCTCACACAGATCAAAAAAAGGTTAGACAAAAACTTGACTATATTAATGGAGCATCTTGCTTAATAACCAGAGAACTTATCGAGAGTATAGGACTTTATGACGATAGGCTTGTTTTCTTTTTTGAAGATGTTGACTATGGACTTAGGGCAAAAAAAGCAGGTTTTACTCTAAATTGGGCTCCAGGTTCCATTGTTAAGCACTTATCTCCACACTCTGAAACCTTTACCCCAATTTTAAACTTGGTTGAAGCTCCTGAGCTAAATCAGCCTACATCTTATTATTATATTAGAAATAGATTTTATCTACTCAGGCGTGAAAACCCTTGGGGGCTTTGCACTGCTTTTATTTCCCTTTTCTTTTCCGCCCTATTTAAAATTAGAGATAAAAGCCAAGGGATTTTTTCTCTAAAATTTAAAGCAGCCATGGACGGGGTTTGCAAAAGAATGAATAAAAAAATATCTGAACTAAAATCAGCATAATAAAAATCATATATTAACAAATAGTTACACAGTAAAAGATCTACAATTTCTACCAAACTCCAAATGCCTAACACTTTTGGCACTCATTTTGCATTACATAATACAAATTGAAAAAAGCGTCAAAAAAACGGCATAATTTTCCGACTACCTAAATAATCAATGTGGCGGATTATTATTTAAATTTATTACATTTTGGAGGGTGAAATGATTTTTATTAACGGAAAACAAAGCACATTGAATTTAAATCAGTTTGATAATTTAGAAGAAGTAATTAACCTTAGTTTTGCTAATTTTTCATTAAGCAATCAAATTATAACCAATGTTATTGTAGATGATGAACCTTTTTCTGAAATTTATCCACATCAAGCAGAAGATATTTCTTGCGATCAAATTGGAAAAATTGAAATTTTTAGCTTAGATTTAAATCAAATGGCTTTAAATGTTATTGATGAACTATTTAAAGTAACAAAATCCATGGAGCTTGCTTGCGAAACAATTAGCATTTATTTACGTCAAGGTGATAATGATGCAGGACTTGATATGCTTCAAGATTTAATTGATGTCCAAAGATCATTTCTAAATATGGTGGGAACTCTTCGCACTGATTTTAACATTCCTGAAACTGAAGAACTAAATGAACTAACTTCAAAATTTTCAGACTTATTGTCAGAAGTTTTAAATGTTATGGGTTATGAAGATTGGATTTTGTTGGCAGACTTCTTATCCTTTGAAGTAGCACCAAACTGCAAAGAATGGAATACTTGCCTTACTCAATTTAAACTATATTTTACATCCAGTAAAGGAATTACTCAATAGCCATAGAACATTACATAATTATTTTATGGTAAATAATTAAAAATTTTCTGATAAAAAGAGGTTAGCATGAGCTTAACTATGTTAGATAAAGCCCTTATTATTGCCCAACATGAGCTTGAAGCAATGCGAAGAGGTGATATTGAAGATGTTGCATTATTTTTCGATGAAAGAGGTGTGCTTCTAAATAAAGCCATGCACAGTAATGATGAACAAAGTGTTGATGATTATCGATTGAAATTACTAGCATTGCAAGGTTATCATCAAATTATTCATGAAGAAGGCACGGTCTTGCTCAATCAAATTAGAAACTCATTAATTAAAACCAAAAAACAATCAAAAATTGCAAGAAGCTATATAAATCAACGCTAAAACTTTTCAAATACCAAAAAAAGCTCTGTAAAAATTATACAGAGCTTTTTTTTAAATCAATATTGAGAACTTTGCAAAATCTGCATCAACAATACAATAAGTTGCGTAAAGGTTTCAAATTATGGCGGAAGCGTATAGGAGTCGAACCTACCATAGACATTTCTGCCTACCAACAGTTTTGAAGACTGCGTGCCACACCGGTGACAAAACGCCTCCACACAAATCATTATATTATAAGGCTTAAATAACTGCAAGCAGAAAAAGCATATTTTTAACAAATTCTCTTTATTTTTATAACATTTTTCAATTCAAACAAGAAATTATAAAAAATCACTGTGCATTGATTACTATTTTGACAAAATCTCTATTTTCAAATTGTATAAATTTTCAAGATCTTGTAGCCTGTCCCTTTTTTTATTGAGAATATAAAATGCAATATCTTGCTCAACGTAGTGAACAAAACTGTGACTAATGGTTTTTCCGGCTAATTTACTTTTAATATCGCGTAAAACACCTTGAGCTTGCCATTCTAAGTTTCGCCTAAAACCAACACCACGACAGTGTGGACAAGGCTCAGATGACATTGAAATTGCACTGGTTCCAGTTCTTTGTCTAACAAGTTCAAGTAAACCAAAGGAACTAATTTTACCAATATCATGTCTGGCTTTATCTCTTTTCATAGCATTTGTAATACATTTTTCCACTTCTCGACAATGGTTTTTATCACGCATTTCAATAAAATCAATAACAACTTGTCCACCAATATCTCTAAGCCTCAAATGCCTTGCTATAGCTTCAGCTGCTTCCATATTGGTTCTAAAAACCATAGATTCAAAATTAGACTTGCTATGCGTTTTCCCTGAATTTATATCAATGGCCATAAGAGCTTCTGTTTGGTCAAAAACAAGACGTCCGCCGGAAGGTAAAATAACCTCTCTTTTTGTAACTTCTTCAAGTTGATGTAAAATATTAAATCTCTCCCACAGGCTATGCCTTGAATCTTTATGCAAATTCAGCATATTTTTTCTTTTAGGAAAAACCATTTTAACTAAGTCATGGAGTGAATTTCTCAACTCTTCTGAATCAACCCAAATTTCATCTATATCTTCTGTTAGATAATCTCGCACGGCTCTTGAAGATAAGTCCGCTTCTTGATATATTAAGCTTGGAGCACTCTGTGCTACAACCTTTTTCTGGATTTCTTTCCAAGCTCGTTTTAAAAACTTTAAATCACTTTGAATATTGCTCTTGCTTGCCCCTTCACTGGCTGTGCGTATTATCACACCCATATTATCACCTGGTTTTATATTTGTTAAAAGAGCACGCAACCTTGTCCTTTCTGAACCATCTTCAACTTTTCTTGAAACCCCAATCTGTTCTTGTCCGGGAGTTAAAACAATAAATCTTCCGGCAAGCGATAACCAAGTTGTTAAAAATGCACCTTTTGAGCCAGATGGTTCCTTCACAACTTGTACTAAAACTTCTTGCCCTATTTTTAAAACCTTTTGAATGGGAGGAAACCTTCCCCCTTCTGTATGGTGAGTTAACCAGTATTCCGGATGAACTTCATCAATTTGTAAAAAGCCATTTTTTCCACTACCAAAGTTTACAAAAGCTGCTTGTAAATTATTGTCCACATTATTAATAACGCCCTTATAAATATTGCCCCTAATTTTGGCTTGATGTGCCATTTCCACAAAATATTCTGAAACCACCCCATTTTCAGTGATTACAACCTCTACTTGCTCATCTGGTATAGCACTTACATAAAGAACCCTGTGCACCTGTTCATTTTTTTCTTTTTTAGGCTTAACATTTTGTTTTTTTACACTTTGTTCTGCTTCTAAAATTGCTAACTCTCCGCCTTCAGCAATTGGTGCATCTAAATCACGAGTTACGTTTTCTGGCTTTTTTTCTTTATTTTTTGTAGTATACCTTGCATTTTTTTTACTTTTCTCTTCTTTTTTCTCAACAATTTTATCGTGTTGCAGGTTACTTTCCAAAGTATTTTCTTCTGTAATTACCGGCATTAAAGGCAATAAAGCATCAACACTTGGAGCCTCATCTATAATGCCCAATACTCCTAAAGCTGCTTGTTCAGAATATTCCCCAAATCCATAAGTTTGATTCTGGGAATTTACCTCTTGATTATTTGCAATAGGTTCATTTTGTGTTTGGTTATTTATTTTTTTTGGCTTTGCTGTTTTATTAATATTTTTAGTTTCGCCCAACTCAATATTTTCTTGCCTCTTTTCCAATAACTCAGTATTTTCTTGATTTTTTTCTGCTAAATTTTTCGGCTTTATTGATGTTCTCTCACTACTTTTATTTGCATTTGTTGTGGCCCTACTTCCTCTTCTTCCTCTGGGCTTTAAAGGGGTAGAGCTTTCATTTACAGCAAAATTTGCCACCTGTTCTGCATCAATTTTTAAATTTTCTGCTATAATGGGTTTTGGCAAATTCTTTGGTTCGATTTTATTTTGATCGATAGCTTTTTTATTTTGATATTCAATGGCTAGTTTATCATCATCTAAAATAGCCTTTTTAACTTGACTTTTAATAGCTAATTTTTTCTTATTTTCTAAAGCAATTTTTTCATGATTTTCAAGAGCTAACCTTTGATTTGAACTAATGGCAATTTTTTCACGCTCTTCAAGAGCAAGCCGCTTTGAGCTCTCTAGCTCTAATATAGGGTGAGTATTGTGTTTTTTAGTTGGTCTTCCCGGTTTACGTTTTGGCAATAAATCTTTTTTTGCTACTTCTTCTACTTTGTTTTCCTGAGTAGTGGACTGTTTTTGTCCTGTTCTCCTACCTCTTGACTTTGAGGCAGGTTTTTCCTCATTGATGCTTATCTGTTCTGTTTCTTCTTTTTTATTTTCTGAAACTTTTTTTGACAGAGTATTATTGCTTTTTGGCTTAGATTTTGTAAGCTCAACTTCTGATTGGTTTTCAGCTAAATTTGCTTTGGGAGTACTATTGCGATTTTTTTTCTTGGGCGTGTTTTTAGTTGAGACATTAAAATCATTTTCAAGAAATGATTGATCTTCAAGTTCAAATTGTTCAATAAATACTGAAGTTTTGCTTTTTTTTGTTTTAGTTTTTTCTTTCTCTTGGGCTTCTTTTTTTTCCATCATAAATAACAAGTCCTAAATTTGATTTGAATATGTCATTATAAAAAATTTGCAAATTTTAAATAAAAATGACAAGTATATACAATAAATAAATTTTCTATTTAGCAAAAAACATTTTGAAAAAATACTTTGAAAAATCAACAATATTATAACAAATAAACACTTAATATATAAAACAAACTTTAAATTAAATAATTTATTGATTTGTTTTTATACTTGGCAAAAATAGAAAAAAAAATTAAAATATCTTTTATGCAACTGCATAATATTCAGGCATTTTACTTTAAAATATTTTTTTTTCAAGGAATATTTTTTTTTAAAAAAATATTTTGCAAACACTTTTTTCGGGAATAACTATGTATAATAAAAAAGAATTAAGAACAAAAGCGTTCCAACTGCGTCAAAAACTTATAGAAAATAATACGTATAAAATTCTATCTCATAAAATTCAAGAGAATATTTTAGCAAGTCAAATATACATTAAGAGTAGACAAATTTGCTTATACTCTTCAGTGCGAGGTGAAGTTAATACAGATTATCTTGCTCAAAATGCTTTTGAAAGTAATAAAATTGTTTTTTATCCAAGGTGCCATCAGGAAGAAAAAGGCATAATGAATTACGCAAAATGTGAAAGTTTTACTGACTTGCAACTAGGAAAATACAATATTTTGGAACCTAAAGCAAGTTGTACTACGATCTTAACTCAAGAGCTAAATAATAAGGAAACTTTAATTCTTGTTCCGGCCTTATTTTTTGACTTTCATGGTATAAGACTTGGTTATGGACAAGGTTATTATGATAGAATACTAAGTAAAACACCAATGGCCACAACTATTGGTTTAACATATTTTGAACACATTCAAAATATGCTACCAAAAATGGAATGGGATGTGGCTGTTAAATATCTGGCTCATGAGTTTGAACTAATAGAAATAACAGACTTTTTTAGCGTGAACTAATATAGCAAAAACTTTAACTTTATTTTCAATACTCATAAAAAAAACTTGTTTTTTTTTACAATACAAAATATTATTACGCAAGTGTATAATATTAAACATTTATTGAGGTGATTTATGAATACCAAGATAATTGCAACCATTGGCCCTGCTTCTTCATCAAAGCCCGTTTTAACAAAATTAGCAGAAGCCGGGGTTAGTATATTTAGGCTAAACTTCTCCCATGGAGACAGAAGCTTTTTCAAACAAGCTGTTGAACATATTAGAAATATAGAATTAGAACTTGGAAAACCATGCACAATTATGCAAGATTTATCAGGACCTAAAATAAGAATTGGTATTTTGCCCAACGAAAAATATCAAATCAGTCCAGGCGATAAATTTATTCTAGGTTTTGAACTTGATGAAGAAAATGTTTATTCATGTTTACCCCTTATTCCTTTTGAGTATATTGAGCTTTTGGAATCTTTAGAAATAGACGATAGATTAGTCTTGGCTGATGGTGGTCTTGAATTTTATGTCCTTGACATTACAAGTGATAAAAGTGTTATTATTGAAGCTGCCGGATTTGGAACTATAACTTCTAAAAAAGGCCTAGCCATACCAGGCAAAGTTTTACCACTTCCTGCGATAACTGAAAAAGACAAAGAGGACTTAAAACTTGGCATTGACCTTGGAGTTGACGCTGTGGCTATGTCCTTTGTGCAATCTGTTGAAGATATTTATGATTTACGTTATTTATTAAATCAACACAAAGTTAATATCCCCATTGTAGCAAAACTTGAAAGGCAAAGAGCCATTGATAATCTGGAATCTATTGTAAATGAAGCAGATATGATTATGGTTGCAAGAGGCGATCTTGGTGTAGAGTGTCCTCTTTCTGCCCTACCTGGTACACAAAAATCAATTATAAGTATTTGTAATAACCTTGCAAAACCTGTGATTGTTGCAACACAAATGCTTTTATCCATGGTGCACAGCATTTCTCCTACCAGAGCAGAAGTTACGGACGTTGCCAATGCTGTGCTTGACGGAGCTGATTGTGTTATGCTGTCAGAAGAAACTGCTGTTGGGGATTATCCTGTGGAAACAGTTATCTATATGCGTAATATAATTGAAAATGCTGAAGCCTATTTTAGCAAAACAAGAACATTAAGACGGCCTGAAGAAAGTTCGGGGTCAGCCCAATTTTTAGCTTATGCTGCCTGCTTATTGGCTGAAAAAAGTAAAGTTCATTGCCTTGCAGCTCATTCAACTAGTGGTTCTGCTGCCAGATTACTTTCTTCATGTAAACCAAAACAAATGATTTATGTTGTAACTCCAAATAAAAATGTTTATCGAGCATTAAATTTTTCTTGGGGAGTTACACCTATTTTTGTGGAAGATGATGGAAAATCAAGTCATTTGGAAAGAGTTGAAAAATTTTTACAAGAAACTTTGTATTTGCCTAATGAGGCACAAGCTGTTATAACTGCCGGTGATTTAACAAGTTCAATGCTATGTGGAACAAATTTAGTAAAAATATTTACAAAAACAAACATTTAGATAAGTTTTTTAAATTTGGTGAATATAATAATGAAAAAATCTAAGAAGTCAATTGATGAAGAATATTATCCCATAAGCGAAGAAATTCTTTCAAGTTTTTCTCGCTTTAGGCCAAGCATAGATTTATTTATTTTTAATGAAGATATTCTGGCCTTGTACCCTATTGCAAAAAAAGAACAAAGACTAACAGATAGTAAAATCGAAGAAATTGCAGAGGCTTGTGCAAATGGAACTTTATTTGTTTCACGCAGTGACAAGCATATTTACGTGGAACATTTAGCAAAACAAGCAGAATTTGTTTTAATTGACACAAATCTGCGTGAAAATGAAATTTTTGATATTTTACACAGAGCTCTGACTTTAAGAGTTCAACACTTATTTGAACAACCATTACAAAATTCTTACACATTTTTGCTTAAAGATTTAATGGTTTTTACAGAATATGTTTGGCGAGATTTTGCCAATGCAAATAAGTTTATGAAAGCTTTGTATACAGGAAAAGATGATTTAATAAATCATACTTTAAATACTATTTTTATTGGCACTTGGTTATATATAAATACAAGTGAAGAACCACAAAGAAAGGTTTTAGATCGCATAGTACAAGGTTTTGCTTTGCACGACATAG
The DNA here is from genome assembly GCA_964369905.1 of uncultured Mailhella sp. GTDB lineage: Bacteria > Desulfobacterota > Desulfovibrionia > Desulfovibrionales > Desulfovibrionaceae > Taurinivorans. Next base: position 9,132 of record CAYJHF010000010.1, read on the forward strand.
GCTATACCAAAGTTCCTGCTTTTATTATCAATAAAACTTCAAAGCTAAAAAAAGAAGAAGAAGATAAAATTTTTGCCCATCCAAAAACCGGCATAATGTATACTCAAAAATTAGAAGTGGGCTTTGAGGAAGTAAAGCAAATTGTTTTTCAACACCATGAATTACTTGACGGAAAAGGCTATCCAAGCCGTTTAAATGTTGGAACAATGTCAGAATTTGGTATGTTAGCAGCAGCCACAGATGTTTTTGCCTCCATGATTACCGATAGACCAAGGGATAAAAAAGTAAATCCTGTAAATGCCGCGAAAATATTAGCAAAAGATCCACGCTATAGTCCAAAATATACAGGAGCTCTTGAAAAAGCATACCTTGAAAATATATTTGAAAGTGTATAAATTTATTTATATTTTTAAAATATTATAAAATAACTTACCATATTATTTTGGAGCTTTTTCCAACTAAAAAAATGGAAAAAAAATATTATGATGTAGTCATAGTTGGCGGTGGCACCTCAGGCTTATTTTGTGCTTACCTAGCAGGACAAAAGGGTCTACAGGTTGCCTTACTTGACCACAACTCAAAGCTTGGGCAAAAACTGGCCCTAGCAGGTGGTGGAATGGGTAATATGACAAATTTAAATTTAAATTCATCTCATTATGTCAGCCACAATATAAATGAAAAAAATAGAATTTTACAATCTTTGTTTAAAAACTTTTCTTACAAAGATGTGCTCGCACTTTTACAAAAATTTGATTTAACCTATGAAGAAAGAGAATTTGGACAAATTTTTTGTTTAAAACCTATTAAAGCACTTATTGACAGGCTCTTTATGTCCTGTAATAATTTGCATACTTTTCTTGATAAAAAAATAAAAAGCATTTTTTACACAAATTGTGAACAAAACCCAAAGTTAAAAAACTATCACATTACTTTAGATGAAGTTGAGCTTATTGCTCCACAATTGGTGATTGCCACAGGTTCAACGGCCTATCCTCAAATTGGAGGTAGTGATTTTGGCCTTAGATTAGCAAAAAAATGGGGACATACAGTCCACGAATTTTCACCGGCCCTTGTTCCGCTAAATTTTGAAAAATCTATGGGTAATTCTTTTCCCAATTTATTAGGTTTGGAAGGGATAAGTCTTGCGGTTAGAGTTAAAGTTTTAGGTGAAAGTGAACGGTATTTAGATCCCTGTGATATAAGACCATTATTGTTTACCCACCAAGGTTTAAGTGGGCCGGCCATCCTTGTTGCTTCTTGCTTTTGGCAAAAGGGTTATAGCTTAGAAATTGATTTTTTACCGAAAATTAATTTGTTAAGCCTTATGCACAGCCCCGAAAATGGTAAGAAAATTTTAAAGAATTTACTTCTTCCACTTCTACCTGACCGTTTGGCTTATCGGCTTATACCTGAAGAATTACAAAATCGCAAAGTTGCTGAACTTAGTAAACAGCAAAGACAAATAGTAGTCAAA
>CAYJHF010000010.1:10615-13219 GCA_964369905.1 uncultured Mailhella sp.
TGGGTTTTAAAAAAGCTGAAGTTGCTAAGGGCGGAATTGCACTGGAAAATATAAAAATAAACTTTGAAAGTAAGCAGCATAAAAATCTGTTTTTTTGTGGAGAATTACTTGATATAACAGGACTTCTTGGTGGTTATAATATTCATTTTGCCTTGGGTTCAGCAAAAATGCTTGCTATGTCATTGAAAAAATTTTAATATACTTTGACTTTATTTATGATTTAAATACAACACTTTGTATTTATAAATAAACTTGCTAATAACTTTATATAATAAGGAAAAAAAATGAAATTAATTCAAGCAAATAATATAAGAAGAATTGATGAAATTGCTAAACAATTGTGTGAAGCAAGCTCTTTGGAGTCAGTTCTGCACCCAACACAATGTGATTCACCAATGCCTGCTCCTGAAAAATTAGAAGAATTTATTCTAAGACTAAAAGAAATTATTTATCCTGGTTACTTTGGACCTTCAAGAGTATATGTGGAGTCATTATATTATCATGTTTCCTCCAGTTTGGACTGCCTCTACCGTTTACTTGCCGAACAAATTAGACGTGGGGCCTGTTTTGCCAACTTAGATTATGCCAGTGATTGTACTACTTGTGAAAATCAATCAAGCAAACTGGCCATGCAATTTATGGAAAAAATTCCTGAAATAAGACGTTTGCTAGTCTTAGACGCTAAGGCAGCCTATGAGGGTGATCCGGCGGCCAGAAGCCCCGGAGAAGCAATTTTTTGCTATCCTTCCATGCTGGCTATGACTCATCATCGTATTGCTCACGAATTATATAAATTAGAAGTGCCAATTATTCCTCGTATGATTTCTGAAATGGCTCACTCGCACACCGGTATAGATATTCATCCTGGTGCAAGCATTGGAGAAAGATTTTTTATTGATCATGGAACAGGAGTTGTTATAGGAGAAACCTGTATTATTGGCTCGGGCTGTCGCCTTTATCAAGGAGTAACCTTGGGTGCTCTTTCCTTTGATAAGGCTGAAGATGGAAGCTTAGTCAAGGGTATTGCCAGACATCCGGTTTTGGAAGATGATGTTACAGTTTATGCAGGAGCTTCAATTTTAGGTCGAATAACCATTGGAAGTGGCACGGTAATAGGCGGTAATGTTTGGTTAACAAAAGATGTGCCGGCAGGCTCAAAAATAGTCCAAGGAAATAAAACAAAAGAAGCTAAAGAAAATCTAAAAGGAATAGTTGAATAATATTAACAAGTTCACAGGAATGAATATGCAAAAGAAAATTTATTGGATTGAAGGCGATGGAATTGGAGCAGAAATTTGGGCAGCAGCCAGACCTGCCATAGATAGAGCTGTAGAAAAAGGCTATAATAAGGAATATGTTTTTGACTGGCAAGAACTTTTAGCAGGCGATAAAGCTTTTGCTAAAACCAATAACCCTCTACCACCGGAAACCATTGAGGCTTTAAATCAGGCTGAAGTGGCCATTAAAGGCCCCTTGGGCACACCTGTTGGCGGTGGAATACGCAGTTTAAATGTCGCCTTGCGTCAAGAATTTGATTTATTTGCCTGTATACGCCCCATTACATGGTATACAGGAATTACTTCTCCCATGCGTCATCCAGAAAAAGTTGAAATGACAATCTTTAGGGAAAATACAGAAGATGTTTATACCGGAATTGAATTTAAAGCAAATTCTACTGAAGCTAATGAATTAATAGAATTTATGCGTAAAAAATACCAAGTTAAGGTAAATGATGGCTCCGCCCTTGGCATAAAGCCAATGTCAGAGTTTTGCTCAAAACGTCTGATAAAAAGCGCCATTGAATACGCCATAGCTCATAAATTGCCAAGTGTAACTCTAGTACATAAGGGTAATATTATGAAATTTACCGAAGGTGCTTTCCAAGCGTGGGGTTATGAAGTTGCCAAGGAGTTTGGAGACAAAATTATTACTGAAAACGAAGTGAGACAGGGTGCAAAGGCTGAAAACAAAATTATAATTAAAGACAGAATAGCTGATGCCATGTTTCAAGAAGTTCTGCTATACCCTGAAAATTATAGCGTTATTGCCACGCCAAATCTTACAGGGGACTACTTATCCGATGCTTTAGCCGCCCAGGTAGGTGGGCTTGGAATTTCACCAGGAGTTAATATGTCTGCTAAATTTGCTTTTTTTGAAGCAACCCACGGAACAGCTCCACAAATTGCGGGTAAAGACTTGGCAAACCCCATAAGCCTGCTTTTATCAGCAGTTATGATGCTCAATCATTTAAAACTAGATAAGGCAGCAATATTATTAGAAAATGCCATTAAAGAAATGATTGTGGAGAAAAAAGTAACCTCTGATTTGGCAAATGGCATGGAAAAACCAAATACCGTTTCATGTTCTGAATTTGGTAAGCTTTTACTTGAAAAAATTTAAATGTTTATTATTTAGAGCAGATAAAAAAATTTTGAACTGCTCTAGTAAAAAATTAACTTTTTCAGTATGGGCTATAAAAAAACTTGACTAATATTCCTATTCAAATTATTAAGAGTTTTACCTTTGTAAACATCTTTATAAAGGCGCGTGGCTCAGTTGGCAGAGCACTTCCTTGACATGGAAGGGGTCAGCAGTTCAAGTCTG
>CAYJHF010000010.1:13229-18950 GCA_964369905.1 uncultured Mailhella sp.
TATATTGGGGGAGGGTAAATCCTTCCCCTTTTTTTATATGGATTTTTTATACAATTTTAAACAATTGAAGTATTGTGTGCAAAAATATTTGCTTAATATTTCAATTCATAAAATATATTTATTTCCAAATTTTAATAATTTAACTTTTGTTTGAGAAATTTTGCTAAAATATTTATGCAATGCTCTCTTAATTAATATGGGGTGAAAATGACTCTCTTGCTTGAAAAAGAAGAAATTAATATTGCTGAAAATGCAAACTGTATGGAAGTTTTAAAAGAACATTTATCAGGGAAAAAATTTAAAGCCTGTTTGGCCGCCAAAATAGCATTAACAACAGGTGAAGAAGTTTTAATTGATTTATCCGAAAAAATACCAAGTAATGCTAAAAATATAATTCCCATAACAGCTGATGATGCTGAAGGACTTGAAATTTTACGCCATTCCACAGCTCATATTATGGCAGATGCAGTGCAAAAACTTTTTCCCGGAACAAAAGTAACCATTGGCCCGTCCATTGCCAATGGTTTTTATTATGACTTTGAAGCTAAAAGTCCCTTTACTCCAGAAGATTTAGAAAAAATTGAAGCTAAAATGAGTCAAATTATTGCTGAGGGATTAAGTTTTGAACGTTCAGAAATTTCCAAAGAAGAAGCCATTAACATTTTTAGTGAAATGGGTGAAATTTACAAGGTTGAAATTATTTCTGAGATAGATGCTCCTACTGTTTCTCTTTATAAGTCTGGTGAATTCTTAGATCTTTGCCGTGGACCTCATATTCCTAATACTAATTTTGTAAAAGCTTTTAAGCTTATGTCTGTGGCCGGTGCTTATTGGCGTGGTGATGAAAAAAATGCCATGCTTTCCAGAATTTATGGAACTGCCTTTGCTGATGAAAAAGCACTAAAAGCTTATTTAAATCAACTAGAAGAAGCAAAAAAACGTGATCATAGAAAACTTGGTAAGGAGCTTGGACTTTTTGCTTTCCATGAAGATGTTGCTCCGGGTATGCCTTTCTTTTTACCAAAAGGCATGATGGTAAAAGCTATTTTGGAAGATTTTTTACGCAAAGAACATTTAAAACGTGGTTATGAATTAGTGCAAGGCCCTCAAATTTTACGCAAAGAATTGTGGGAAAAATCAGGTCACTATGAACACTATCGCCAAAATATGTATTTTACTCACATAGAAGAAGATGTTCACGGAGTAAAGCCTATGAACTGTGTTGGGCATTTACTTATGTATAATAATAGCTTACACAGCTACCGTGAATTGCCTGTCCGCCTTTTTGAACTTGGCATAGTTCATCGCCATGAAATGTCAGGAGCATTGCACGGACTTTTAAGGGTTCGTCAATTTATGCAAGATGACGCTCATATTATTTGTACACCTGAACAACTTGAAGAAGAAATTATTGGAGTAATGAATTTATCAGCCGATTTAATGAATTTATTCGGTTTTGAATATAAATTATTTATTTCAACTCGCCCTGAAGACAGCATAGGTTCAGATGAGGCTTGGGAACTTTCCACCAAGGCTTTAATTTCTGCTGTGCAAAAAGAAAATAAAGAATACCAAATAAATGAGGGTGATGGTGCTTTTTATGGCCCAAAAATTGATATAAAAGTAACAGATGCAATAGGAAGAGAATGGCAACTGTCTACCATTCAAGTTGATTTTAATTTACCTGAGCGCTTTAACTTAGAATATGTTGGAGCAGATGGAGCAAGGCATAGGCCAGTAATGGTGCATAGAGCTATTCTAGGTTCTTTAGAGCGTTTTATAGGCGTACTAACCGAACACTATGCAGGTGCATTCCCAACTTGGCTCGCTCCTGTGCAGGCAAAAGTTTTAAATGTTACCGATGTTCAGCTTGAACATACAAAGAAAGTTGTTGACTATCTCAAGGCAAATGGCTTAAGAGTTGAAGCAGATACAAGAAATGAAAAATTAGGTTTTAAAGTTCGTGAGGCCCAACTTGCTAAAATACCATTTATTTTAGTGGTTGGAGATAAAGAGGTTGAGGAAAACGGAGTAAATATTCGTTTACGCACGGGTGAAAATTTGGGCTTGCAAAATATTGAAGAAACCATTAAAATTATTCGTGAAGACAGTAATAAACCATTTAAAACCGGAGGGATGAGCTATAGCTTCGCCTAGTATGAAACCACGGCGTGAAGTTCCACAGGACAGCACACGCCGCAATGAACAAATCAGAGCACGCGATGTTCGTGTTATTGGTGCGGAAGGGGAACAAATTGGTATTTTAACAAAGCAAGCTGCAATAGATCTTGCTAAAGAACAAGGCCTTGATCTTGTTGAAGTTGCAGCAAATGCCGAGCCTCCGGTTTGTAGAATTATGGATTTTGGCAAGTTCAAATATGAACAACAACAAAAAAAGAAAGAAGCCAAAAAAAATCAATCCATTGTACAAATTAAAGAAATTAAAGTTCGCCCAAAAACTGATGATCATGACTATGCAACTAAGCTGCGTCATATTCGCAGGTTTTTAGAAGATGGAGATCGCTGTAAAGTTACAGTATTTTTCCGAGGCAGAGAAATTGTGCATAAAAGCCGTGGACAAGTAATTCTTGACCGAATTATTGAAGACACAAAAGATATTTGCAAAGTTGAACAGGAAAATATTAATGAAGGACGCACCTTGCAAATCCTATTAATTCCTTTATCAAAGAAATCATAATATTTCCTAAATTATTCATAGAAGAGCTTTATTTTTATAAAATAAAGCTCTTTATCTTTTTAGTTTATTGCGTCAATGCGAAAAAAGTCTGCAAGCGAGTTTTTCAATAAAAACACACTAACTTCAAGTGTAAAGATTATGCTTTAGCTTGCGGATTTAATAATATTTTTTTAAAAAAATAAGTTTATTGCATTTTTTTTTATTCGGTAGTATTGTCAGATTGGAATTTGGTATTAATATATTACTTGAAATATTTACACAGCAAATCTGTGTACCAAAATATGTAGAATGTTTAGTTTTAAAGATTTATAAAAATTAGCGTCAATGATATTTATCTAAGTAATAATATAAAAAAGAAAGAAAACAAAATGAATGAAAATAGTGACATTACAAATGAAAACCAAGAGAATTCCCAAAGCCAACATATTGAAATAATTGAACAAGAAAATAAAATAAATGAAGAAGATAACTTGTTGCAGCAAATACCTAAGGTTTTGCCGGTTCTTCCCTTGCGTGATAGTGTAGTATTTAACTCAATGGTTGTCCCTCTTTATGAAACAAGGGATAAGGGCGTTTTTGCCATTGATCACGCCTTTATGCAATCAAAATTCATATTTTTAAACACTCAGAAAAGTTTTGACACTGAAGATCCGGATATTGACGATTTATATGAAATAGGCACAGTGGGTCTTATTTTGAGAATGTTAAAACTTCCGGGTGGACAATTAAAAGTTCTTATTCAAGGTGTAGCCAGAGCAAGAAGAAAAAAAATAATTAATACGCTACCTTATCTTGAAGCTGAAATAGAAGTTTTTGAAGAAAAAATGGTTGAAGTTGGTAGTGAAGAAGAAGCATTAATGCGCATTGCCAGAGAACAAAGCGAAAAAATATTGCAACTTCGCAGTTTTCCGGTAGGAGATATAATGAATATTCTCACCCAAGTGAATGAACCTGGTAAAATTGCCGATTTAATTGCCTCAAATATGCGTCTAAACATTAGTGCTGCCCAAAAATTATTGGAATGTATTGATGGAGTTGAGCGTTTAAAATTAGTGAATGAACATCTCAACCATGAAGTAGAAATTGCCGATATTCAAGCAAGAATACAAAATACAGCCAGAGATGGTATGGATAAAGCTCAAAAAGCCTATTTTTTACGCGAACAAATGAAAGCCATTAGAATGGAGCTTGGTGAAAGTGCAAACTTAGATGATGATCTTGATTTGCTTTATCAACAAATTGAAAAGGCTGGTCTTAGTAAGGAAGCTAGAAAAGAGGCTGACAAACAGTTCCAACGCTTATCAGCCATGGGACAAGAGTCTGCTGAAGCAAATGTCATCAGAACTTATTTGGACTGGCTTATTGAACTTCCTTGGAAAAAGCTTTCCAAGGATATGTTGGACATTAAAAAAGCAAAACAAATTCTTGAAGAGGATCATTTTGGCTTGGAAAAAGCTAAGGATAGAATTTTAGAGTTTTTAAGTGTTAGAAAGCTAAATCCCAACTCCAAGGGTTCTATTTTATGTTTTGTTGGCCCTCCCGGGGTTGGTAAAACTTCTTTGGGACGTTCCATTGCCAGAGCTTTAAAACGCAAATTTCAGAGAATTTCATTGGGAGGTATGCGTGATGAAGCCGAAATTCGAGGACACAGGCGCACCTATATTGGCGCAATGCCGGGTAGAATTATTCAAAGTATGAAGCAAGCCGGTTCAAAAAATCCAGTAATCTTATTAGATGAACTTGATAAATTAGGCAGTGATTTCAGAGGCGACCCCTCCTCTGCCCTACTTGAAGCCTTAGATCCTGAACAAAATATTCATTTTAGTGATCACTATCTCAATGTTTCATTTGATTTATCAAAGGTTTTATTTTTGTGCACAGCCAATAACTTAGATGGTGTTCCGGCCGCTTTAAAAGATCGCTTGGAAATAATTCAGCTTTCAGGCTATACGGAAGTTGAAAAATTGGAAATTGCCAAAAAATATTTAATTGCACGCCAACTGGAAGATAGTGGGCTTGATAAAAAAAATGTAAAATTTTCTGATGCCTGCATAAAAAAAATTATTACAAAATATACAAGAGAAGCCGGCCTGAGAAATTTAGAGAGGGAAATCGGCAAGATTTGTCGCAAAATTGCCAGAAAGATTGCTGAAGAAGAGCAAAGCAAGTTTAGTGTTACTGATAAACAATTATTTGATTATTTAGGAACTCCTCCCTTTCCTGATGAAAACATTGATGAAATTACAATTCCCGGTATTGCTATGGGCCTTGCTTGGACTCCCGTCGGGGGAGAAGTTCTATATGTGGAAGCTAGCCTAATGAAAGGCAAGGGTAAATTGAGTTTAACCGGTAAACTTGGTGAAACCATGAAAGAAAGTGCACAGGCAGCCCTTTCTTATGCCAGAAACCATGCCGAAGAACTAGGACTTGAACCTGATTTTAATGAAAAGTATGATTTTCATATTCACGTTCCGGCTGGTGCTACACCAAAAGATGGCCCATCTGCAGGCATAACCATTACAACAGCCCTAATTTCTGCCCTTTCCAACAAAAAGGTGCGCAGTGATATTTGTATGACAGGTGAAATTTCTTTGAGAGGAAGAGTATTGCCTGTTGGTGGTATAAAGTCCAAAATGTTAGCAGCTGTTAGCAAAGGTATATACCATATTATTATACCAAAGCAAAATATAAATGATTTAGATGAAATCCCCAAGGAGCTTTTATCAAAAATCACAGTACATAGTGTTAATAATATTGATGAGGTATTAAAATTGGTTTTTGCAAAAGAAAGTATTAAAAAATCTGAAAAATAAATTTGAAAATAATATAAAAATTTAATTTTCCATGAATATTGGGTTTTAAGATTAAGGAGTTATAATGCCGATTTTTGAATTTCAATGTAATAGTTGTAGTCATAATTTTGAAGAAATTGTTTTTTCTGACGATATACCAAATTGTCCAAATTGTTCGTCAATGAAAACTGAAAAGCTGATTTCCCGTCCTTGTAAAAACCATAAGGGAGG
>CAYJHF010000010.1:18960-25892 GCA_964369905.1 uncultured Mailhella sp.
CAACAACTCGAACTTCTTGTCCAAGCATATCGGATACATCTTCTTCATGTTCAAGCTGTTCATCTTCTTCTTGTGCTTCTTGTGGACGTTAAAATTATATAACAGCATAAGTCATAAAATTTAAAATTAGGAATAAAAATGCAAAAAGTTGTTATTGCAACCAGAGGAAGTGCTTTAGCCCTATGGCAAGCCGAACATATTAAATCAAAACTTATGCAAGAGCATAAAAGCCTTGAAGTTGAGCTATTAGTATTAAAAACCAAGGGCGATATAATTTTAGATGTTCCTCTGGCCAAGGTTGGTGGAAAAGGCCTATTTGTTAAAGAAATTGAAGAAGCTCTATTAGATGGTAGAGCCGATATTGCGGTGCACAGTATGAAAGATGTGCCCATGCAATTACCACAAGGGCTTATTTTAGCAGCAATTCCAGAGCGTGAAATTTTGTCTGATGTATTTTTATCTGCCAAATATAAAAGCCTAAATGATTTACCACAAGGGGCAATCCTTGGAACAAGTAGCTTACGCCGCCAAGCACAAGTTTTAGCTCTCCGTCCTGATTTAGAAATAAGATTTTTAAGGGGTAATGTTGGAACAAGGCTAAATAAAATGATTGAGGGACAATATGATGCAATTGTTTTAGCTTCGGCAGGTCTAAAACGCCTTGGCTTATCTGCACCCTATCAAGAAGAAATGAGCCCTCCAGCATTTTTACCGGCAGCAGGACAAGGAGCTTTAGGAATTGAAATTAGAGCAGATGACAAAAAAATAGCTGATTTAATAGCTTTTTTAGATCATAAACCAACCAGAATATGTGTAGAAGCTGAAAGGGCTTTCTTAACTGCCCTTGAGGGTGGATGCCAAGTTCCAATTGCTGCCCATGCAACATTAAATAGTAATGGGTTAAGCCTTGAAGGTTTGGTTGCCGAACCTGATGCCACAAGCATTATTAGAGAAAAACTCTCTGGTGAAATACAAGATCGCCTTGAACTTGGTAAAAAGTTGGCCGATATGGTTTTAGCTAAGGGCGGTAGAGATATTTTAGAAAAGCTATACCAAAAGTAATTTACCGTTTTTTATAAAAAGAACTCTATTTTTGAAACTGTCAAGGAGATTATATGGCTATTGTTAAAGCTTTAGCTTTAAATAAATTGCAAGCTATTTGTAATTTAAAAAGTATTCCATGGGAAAACAGTAATAAAATCCCTCAAAATAATATAAAAAATTCTTTCCATTTAAGAGCAATCAATACTTTAGAATTGGCGTTTAAAATCAAAGATAGTGGATATAATGTATATTTAGCCGGAGAGCAAGACTTAGGAAGAAGTTATATGCTTTCACAATTTTTGCGTCCACTGGCCAAAAAAATAAAAACTCCACCAGACTTAATTTATGTTTATAATTTTGAAAATCCTGATTGTCCAATTCTAATTGATGTTCCTTCAGGACAGGGGAAAATTTTAAAATCTGAACTTAGTTTAGCTCTGCAAGAATTAAGAAAAGAGCTTCCTTCAGCCTTTGAAACCAATAGTTATGAAAAAGAAAAAAGTAAACTTCTAAAGGAATTTCAACAAATTCGAGATGAACTTTTAAAAAAAATGGAAGCTGTTGCTAAAACAAAAGGCTTTAGTATAGAAATGGACGAGCAAGGTAGCCTTGTTTTATTCCCAACCATAGATGATAAGCGTCTTTCAGATGACGAAATTGAAAATCTAGACTCAAAAACAAGGAATGTATTTAAAAAAAATGGTGATCAGCTATTGCGCTCCATGGCTGGAAATATTCATAAACTAAATCAGGCTGAAAAAAATTATAAAAACCTACAAAAAGAATTAGATCGTAAAATAGCAAATAATATTGTAGAAAAGTTTTTGGAACCTTTATTTGATAAATTTTTAAAAGATAAAACATACAATAATGAAAAATTAAAAAAATATTTTCATGCACTCAAAAAAAATATATTAAATAATTTTGAAATATTTTTACCAAAGGAACAAAGTTCATTTTTATTTAGTGACTTTGTTTCACCAATGCCTGCCCCAACTGAAAACTCCTTTAGTCGATATGAAATAAATCTTTTTGTTGACAATTCTGAAACCATCGGTGCTCCGGTTATTTTTGATATTCATCCTACCTTCAATCACTTACTTGGTTGTATTGAAAGGGAAACAGAAATGGGGACTTTGGTTACAAATTTTACTTTGATTAAATCAGGAACTCTGCATAAAGCCAATGGAGGTTTTCTTGTTCTTCATGTGGAGGATATACTTTCTCACCCCTTAGCTTGGGAAGGCCTTTTAAGGGCTTTGCGCTCCTCCTCTCTTGGCATTGAAGATCCAACAGAAACCGTAGATTTTGTTCGCCCTAAAGCAATTACTCCAAACCCTCTAAAGCTAGACTTAAAAGTAATCCTAGTGGGTTCAGAATACATTTATGAGGAATTGCTCGATCTTGAAAGTCGCTTTGGTAAGCTTTTTAAAATGAAAGCCCAAATGAACAGTGAAACAGATCGCACAGCCAATAATATTAGAAGTTGGCTAAAAAACATAGGTTCTATCATTAAAGAGTCAAATCTTTTACCTTTTAATCGTGAAGCCCTTGCTAACTTGGTGGACTACAGTACACAATTATGTAAGGATCAAAAAAAGATTTCTCTGAAATTTCCATTGGTCAAAGAAGTGATGATTGAAGCTTCTACTTTAGCAAGCATGAAAAAACAAAGCTTTGTGGATAATAAAATAATTGATGAAGCATTATGCGGTCGTAAATACCGCTCAGCCTACATTGAAGAGTTATTTTTTGAAGAATATGATAGAGATAAAATAAAAATTCAAACCGGTGGTATGGCCATTGGACAAGTAAACGGCCTATCTGTTACTTCAGCCGGTGACGTGGAGTTTGGTTTACCCCATAAAATTTCCTGCACTGTGGGTGTTGGACACGGCGGAATTATTGACTTAGAGCGAGAAGCTGAACTTGGAGGCCCAATTCATACTAAGGCTATGATGATTTTAAAAAGCTATTTGGTAGATCAATTCGCACATAATAAACCATTGGTGCTTACAGGAAGTTTGTGTTTTGAACAAAGTTATAGTGGAATTGAAGGTGATTCTGCTTCCGGTGCAGAGCTTATTAGCCTTTTATCAGCCATTGCAAAAGTTCCTGTAAAGCTAAGCCTTGCCATCACCGGAGCCATTAGCCAAGATGGTGTTATTTTACCTGTTGGTGGTGTAAATAGCAAGATTGAAGGTTTTTTTAATCTGTGCAATCATAGAGGCTTAACAGGTGAACAAGGAGTAATTATTCCAAAGGATAATGTGGACAATTTGATGCTTCCACAAAAAATTATTGATGCTGTGAGTAATGGTAGTTTCTTTATTTATGCTGTGAGTCACATTAGCGAAGCTCTTGAACTTTTAACCGATAAAAGCACAGGTAAACGACGTAAAAATGGTAGTTTTGCGGAAAATACATTATTTCATGCTGTAGATAATCAATTACATGAACTTGGCTGGTTAGCTGAAAATTCCTTTAAACATCGCAAAAAAAATAAATGATGTTTAGAGCATTTCTAAAAAAGCTATTACATTTGTTAACATTTTATAGTATGTTTAAAGTTTTAAGATTGATAAAATTTTAGACTTGTAATTTTCTTGACACTATTTAATTTTAATGATAACCATTACTAAATAGAGCCTACAATTTTATATATGGTTTTTAGTAGGTAATAATTTTAAAGTTAATAGGTTTAATTGTTTTATGATTATGAAGAATAAACAAACGAGGATGACAAAACAGCGTAAAGTTATTCTTGAGGAACTTTCAAGGGTGAAATCACACCCCACAGCAGATGAAATCTATAGCATGGTTCGCGAACGCTTACCTCAAATAAGCCTTGGAACTGTTTATAGAAATTTGGAATTATTGGCAGAAAACAGTCAAATATTAAAGCTGGAGTTGGCTGGTTCTACCAGACGTTATGACGCAAATATTATGCCTCACCATCACGTTCGCTGTGTTGCTTGTGGCAGTGTTGGAGATATAACAGCAAATGATATTCCCTATGATTTTTCAGAAAATATTTTAGTAAATGGTTACACTTTGTTTAACGTAACAATTGCCTTTGATGGTATTTGCCCAAATTGCAAACAAAATTCTAAGGTTAGTTTACCAAAAGAAAATGTATTTGTTTATGAAGAAAAATTAGCTTAATTTTTGCCTTATTTGTCTTATGTGTTAATTCTTAGGTTATTTTTATAAAATAATCTAGTATTGTAGTTTTTTAATTTTTAACATTTATGTGGAGGAAAAATGGCTTCTCTAAAAGGTACAAAAACTGAAAAAAATATTTTAACTGCATTTGCAGGTGAATCACAAGCAAGAAATCGCTATACATATTACGCCGGACAAGCTAAAAAAGATGGTTATGTAGAAATGGCTAATGCTTTTGAAGAAATTGCCAACCAAGAAAAAGAACACGCCAAGCGTTTGTTTAAATTCTTAGAAGGTGGAGAAGTAGAAATTACTGGTTCTTTCCCAGCAGGCGTAGTTGGAACTACAGCAGAAAACTTACAAGCTGCCGCAGCCGGTGAAAACCATGAACACACCCACATGTATCCTGAGTTTGCTGATATTGCAGAACAAGAAGGTTTTAAAGAAATTGCTGACGTAATGCGTCATATTGCTATTGCAGAACTAGCTCATGAAACTCGTTTTCTAGAGTTTTTAGATCATATTAAAAGTGATACAGTATTTAAAGGTGCACCAAAATGGCGCTGTCTAAACTGTGGTTATGTACATAATGCTGCAGAAGCTCCAACTGTCTGTCCAGCCTGTAATCACCCACAAGCTCACTTTACAACTAGAATGGGATAAGAATTTAAATTCTAAAACTTAAAAATACGATGGAGTATTTATGGTAGAAGCAAATGAAATGTGGATTTGCCAAGTAAATAATTGTGGCTATATTTATAATCCAGAAAAAGGTGATAAAAAAGGTAAAATTGAACGAGGTGTTAGTTTTACTGATTTGCCTGAAGATTGGAAATGCCCAATTTGCGGAGCTACAAAGAAAGCTTTTAAATGCCTTGGTGAATAATAGGGCATTTTTAAATAATTATATATTAAAACTTAACCGGCCTTGCCTGAAATATTATTTCAGCTAAAGCCGGTTATTTTTTGAAAGGCACTCTCACCTTTTTAAAGCACACTTAACGACAAAAAAATGGTTTTGCCCCTTTGTGATTTGTTGTTGGGTTTGCTTTCAATATTCTCCATGAAACCATGTACAATAAATGATGCTAAGGATTAAGTTATGAGTAAAAAAATTGTAATTATAGGCGCAGGCCCTGGTGGATATATGGCTGCCTTTGCAGCAGCTAAAAAAGGTGCTGAAGTAATTATTGTGGAATCTGATTTGCTTGGCGGAACGTGTTTAAATTATGGTTGTATTCCCACAAAAACATTGAAATCCTCTGCTGAAGCTTTAGAGAAAGCTCATAATTTAAATTCTTTTGGTATAGTTGGCCTTGGTGAAGCGAGAGCTGATATGCCGGCTATAATTCAAAGGAAAAATAATGTTTCAGGTGTGCTTAGAAGTGGGCTTGAAAAAACTTGTGCCAAGCTGAAAATAACTGTTATAAGCGGCCAAGGACAAATTATTAATCCAAACTTAGTAAGTATTCACAAAGCAGATGGCGAAATTATAGAAATTAATACAGATTATATTCTAATTGCCACAGGCTCAAAATCCATGGAACTGCCTGCCCTAAAAACTGATCATAAATATATTCTTTCTTCCAATGACGCACTTGAATTAAACTATATTCCTAAAAGTATGATTATTGTTGGAGGTGGGGTAATTGGTTGCGAATTAGCGGGAATATATGCTGCTTTTGGCACAGAAGTAACAATAGTTGAGGGCCTTGACAGACTTTTACCAATTGCTTCCATTGACCTTGAAATGTCTAAAATTTTACAAAGAGAGATGAAAAAGGCAGGAATTAAACAAGAACTTTATCGCATTGTTTCAGCTTATAATATTGAACAAAACAAAGTTATCGCAAAGCTTGCTCCCTCACCATTTTTAACAGAAATTCCTAAATCTGCCATGGCAGAAGTAAATATTGAAGCTGATGTAATTGTGGTTGCAGCAGGACGTGTTCCAAATACAGATGGCTTGGGTTTAGAAAAAGTTGGAGTATTAACTGATAATAAAGGTTGGATTATTACCAATGATTATTATGAGACCAATATTCCAAATATATTTGCCATTGGCGATATTTTAGGCCCTTCAAAAATTATGCTTGCCCATGTAGCCTATGCTGAGGGAATTAATGTGATTGACAATATTCTTGAGGGTACAAAAAAGTCAGCCAACTATGCTGTTGTTCCATCAGGAATTTTCACAGCTCCTGAAATTGCCTGCGTTGGACTTTCAGAGCAACAAGCTAAAGAGAAAAGTATTGATGTTGATTGCCCCATATTTCAATTTAGAGAGCTTGGCAAAGCTCAAGCTATGGGTGAGTTACCTGGTTGTTTTAAGCTTGTAATTGAAAAATCAACTTCATTGGTGCTTGGTTGCCATATAGCCGGAGCCCATGCGACAGATTTAATTGCAGAAGCAACTTTAGCCATTCAAATGGGGGCAACAGCTCAGCAAATTGCGCATACAATTCACGCTCACCCAACCTTAGCCGAAGGTTTATTTGAAATAACCCATAATTGGATGACAAGTTAATTTGCACTAAAAATGATTGTAGACTATTGTTAATAAAAAATAATTTTAAAAATTCTATAAAAATACCTGCAAGAAATAAGCTTAGAACAAGCAACTTTTTTGCAGGTTTTGATTTTAAAAAATATTTCCAGCTTCAGCTATTTAAAGCTGCAAGCTAAAGCCTAGCTTTGCGTGTTGTAAAGTGAGCCACAATTTA
>CAYJHF010000010.1:25902-28977 GCA_964369905.1 uncultured Mailhella sp.
TGTGGCGTATAAAATGTGGCACTTGTAGGCAACGTGACTTTCTGAAAAAGTCAAAAATTAAACTATTATATTCTTAGTTAAAATTTGGGTAGGAAAAAGTATATTTTTATCCTTTGAATTGTCCTCATCATCTTTTACCAGTTGAAAAAAGCTAGTAGGCTCAATTAATGCCCTACTTTGCATCTCCGCTTCAATAATAAAGGAATAATAAAGTGAAATATGAGTAGGTAAATTTTTATCCTCTAAAGAATTAATAAAATTTTGGGTTTGATCCCAAACTGCCAAAAGTTCTGCATCAGACAATAACTCAAGATCAATGGGTTTTGGCCCTGAAGCCCCCATACTGCTTGATAATGAAAAAAGGGAAAACATAAAACCGCCTAGTCTTTTTAGTGTTAAAATATAACACATTCCATTAAAACAATAAGCCAATAAACTCCATCTCTAATGAAACACAATATTATTCTTTCCCAAAAAAATAAATTTGTCAAAGTAAAAATTTTATGGCAGGTTTTATTTAGGCAATATTTCTTGAACTTTGCTTAAATAATTTTATTATGCAAAGTTTATTGCCAAAAATAAAAATTATATACCCTTTTGAAATTATTACATAAAGGCTTCAAGAAAGGATTGATATGTCAAAATTTACTCATATTTTTTTAGATTTAGATGGAACTATTACAAATCCCAAAAGCGGAATTACAAAATCCGTTGCAAAATCTCTTGATTATTTTTCCATTCCCTATGACGGACTTGATTCATTAACTTCATTTATAGGCCCTCCTCTTGATTCATCATTTGCAACTTATGGCTTAAAGGAGGCTGAAATTTCCATGGCCATTAAAATTTTTCGAGACGCTTATGCTGAAAATGGTATGCTTGACTGTTATATCTATGATGGCATTGCGGATTTACTTAAAAGTTTAAAAGCAAATAATAAAAAAGTTTTTTTAGCCACCTCCAAGGTAAGGGACTATGCCATTGAAATTTTAGAGCACTTTGAACTTATTCAATATTTTGATTTTGTATCAGGCAGTGAGTTTGATGGTTCAAGAACAGCCAAGGCTGATGTTATTGCTTATGCTTTAGAGCAAACACAAACAGTGGTTTCACCTACTGTGGTAATGGTTGGTGATCGCAAGCATGACATAATAGGAGCCAAAGCCCATGGAATTACAGCCATAAGCATTAAATACGGCTTTGGTACAGACGAAGAATTTATAACAGCAGGCGCTGATTATATTATTGATAGCGTAGAAGATTTGAAAAAGTTTTTAATTTAAAAGTTATATTCTTTTAAAACATATTCAAGACTTTTTCCATTGTGAACCAAGTCTTCGAGAGCTTTTGCTAATTTTACCCTATTTGGATATTGAAAAACATTTCTGCCGATGGAAATTCCTGCTCCACCTGCTAAAAGTGAGTTTGCAACATTACTAAGCAACTCCCTTACATTACTTAACTTATTTCCACCGGCAATTAAAACAGGAATATTACAAGAATTAACAACTTTCGTAAAGCTTTCCACATCACCTGAATAAGGAACTTTTACAATATCAGCCCCAAGTTCCATGCCTATTCTTGCGCAATGGCTGATGACATCTATGGAAAATTCGTCTTTTATTTTTGGGCCACGTCCATAAACCATCATTAGCAAAGGCAGTCCATAATGTTCACATTCAGCAGCAATTTTGCCTGCATCGCTAAGCATTTTATCTTCATATTCATTGCCAATATTAATGTGAATGGAAACTCCGTCTGCTCCAAGTTTTATGGCTTCTTCCACTGTGCAAACAATGCTTTTATTATATTTACAAGGTGATAAATCTGTTGAAGCTGAAAGATGAACCATTAAACCAACTTCTTGAAATTTGTCACATAAGCCTGAATGTGAAACAAGACCTTTGTGCATTACCATGGCATCAACATAGCCAATGGATAAATCCTTGGTTGTTTTTGCAATATTTTCTATGCCGAGAACAGCACCAATGGTTAATCCGTGATCTAAGGGTAAAATGATTGTTCGTGAAGAAGATTTGCGAAAAATCTTACTCATTCTTCTTGCTTTGCCAAAATTCATCTAACACTCCAAGGTTATTTACTTTTTAACCTTAATCTTTAAGCTAACTCATTACTGAATGCAGAGAGTTTATTATAACTATCGGTTAATTGCAAGAAAATTGAAATGCTTTGTTTTAAAATTATTTATCCTCTACTGAAAAATATAATAACTATTCATAAATAAAAAAATTTGAATAAAATAAGGCTAAAAAGTTTGGTGCAAAAAAGAATTTTCAGTATGTACTAATCAGTCCAGTTTGAAACCTTAAAAATTACTTTTTGAATACCTTATCGCAACAATAATAACTTCTTTCTTTATTTCGTCTATACGATACACAAGACAGAAATTCTTTACGAATACTTGACGGTATTCTTTATTTGCATATATACCTGTTCTTCTTCTTGGGTGACGATATGGCATACTTTCAAGTGAAAAAATAACTTCTTCGAGTTTGTCAATAAGATTTTCTGCGTCTATTTGTGATTGCAACTCCTTAGTTATATATCCGTAAATTGCGTCAATTTGCTGTAAAGTTTCTGAAAGAAGTTTTACATGATATTTATCCAAAGTGTTTTCTCCTCAAATTCTTCAAACATTCTCTTGCATCTAAAAGCTCGCCATCTGAAAGGTATTGAGCTTCAGCTTTTGCTATTTGCATATTAAGTTCTTGCTCGCCAAGCATTGCTTCGTAAGTTTCAACACTCATTATCACCAAATCACCATAACCATTTTTTGTTATGAAAATAGGTTCTTTTTTGGCATGACATAATTCTGAAATTTCATTTGTATTTCTAAGGTCTGTAATTGGTCTTATTTGTGGCATAAAATCCTCCTATATTTGCATATTATTATGACATAATTATATACAAAGTCAATACATATCTTTATAAGTCTAAACGGATAGCCAGTCGATACTGAAAAATGTGATGACATATTGTTAATAAAAGCAAAGTTAGCCAAAAGAACACAAAAAAATCTGTAAGAAATAAGCTTGGAACAAGCGATTTTCTTGC
>CAYJHF010000011.1:0-11179 GCA_964369905.1 uncultured Mailhella sp.
CCCTCTAGGGTGTTAGCAGTGGCTTCAAGGCTGATAGTTGTTGTGTCAATGGTTTCAATAATCTCAGTTGAGCTTGTGCTTCCTGTAAAACTCTCATATTCTAAGCCATTATCATTTGTTATGCCATTAACAGTAACTTTTACTTCGCCGCTATCCTTAAAAACATCAGAATAATCATCTTCAAAAATATGAGTATAAGAACCATTACCATTGGCATCAATATTAACTTTTACATCAATTGTACTGCCATCAGGTAGGGTTATGGTTACATCGGCCACACCTTCGGTAAACTGATTATAACTATTTTCAAGCTTTACATCAAAAGTAAAACTATTAGCATCTTCATTAAAGGGCTCAATACTTACACTGGAAGTTGTGTCATCTAATGTGTCCACCATATCAGCGCTGTCTTCATCACCGATAAAGCTCTCATACTCTGAACCATCATTATTGGTTATATCGGTTACAGTTACTGTTATTTCATCATCTTCTGTGAATACGTCGGAGAAATCATCATCAAATTCAAAAGTATAGGATCCCTCACCATTGGCATCAATATCAACTTCAACTTCTACAGTGCTTCCATCAGGAAAAGTGATGGTTACACTTACCTTACCTTCAGTATAAATATCTTCTTCATTTTCAAGCTTTACGTCAAAGGTAAAACTATTGTCATCTTCTGTTAATGGGGCAATGGTTATAGTTGCGGTGGTGGGTCCGGCAATTGGACGATTGCCAATTCCAGCCAGAGCATCATCTTCAATTTGCGGATCAAGACTAAAAGCATAAGCAAGTTGTTGTCCACCAAGATAATCTATGCCTTGCATCAAATCATTTCCACGGCCAAAATCAGAAAATGCACCTTCAGCATTTTGGTTAGCCTGAACTGCTCCGGCCGCCGGCATAAGGTCTGTGGCATCAAGGGCATTAAAGAATGTTTCACCGTCAATTATTGCACCCTCAATTTCAAAGGTGGGCATCTCTTCTGAACTATAAGTATTATAAAAACCATTGAGAGCAATTTCACTGCCATCATCAAAAGTAAAAACAAGATCACTCTCAACTCGAGAAAGAGTTGCACTGCTTGTTTCAAAATCTAAAACTATGTGTTCCTGAGCTGTGGGATTAAAAACCGCCTGAATATTTGCACTTGGCTTTGTTAATATAATAGACATAATGTTACTCCATAAAATTAAATACAAAAATTTCTTACTTTAATAGCTTTCTTCTAGCTGCCCAATAGGCTAAAACCTATAAGCTTAGCCTTTTGGGCAACGCAGAAAGTTCGACATTTTTATAATGCCGATTTTTACTGATTAACGCTCAGAAAATGAAGAGAGTGTCAGAAAATGATTACCACCAAAACTACAGTGGTAATATATGGAATGTTTTGGAGCTATTGTGTATCTTCCAAACTTTAAAGTACACAAAGGCAAATTTCGTTTATTAACCCAACGAAAATATATAGTTAACCCAAACTCAATTAGCAATATAGTTAAAAAACCGTTCTAATATAGCTTACTAATCTTGCTTAGAAAACTTTAAGTGTTTAAAATAAATCCAAATTGCAGACTGATTTTAAACTTACCACACTACATACAGTGAAGTATTTCAAACTTTAAACACATAAATAAGATAAATTCATGCGTTCAATAATCAATATTTAAGTTTTATCCTGTGTATTGTCAAGGGAAAAAATAAGAAAATAAAAAAATAAAACTTCTACACACTTTATTGAGAGCTCAGCATATAAAACTTTCATATTTTCCAAATTTTATTATTTTAGCATCGGCTAAACTAAATTTGCAAATTGCAAAATACTGACACAAATAAAAATAGTTAAAATAGATAAAATAGATGTTAAAACAACAATTTGTCCTGCAAGCTCTCCATTTGCTTTCATGGATTGTGCCATGGTGTATGAGGCAATGGCAGTGGGAGTTGAAAACAAAACCATAAATGCGGTTAATTCCAAACCACGATAGCCAAGTAAAACACTTAAACTTATAAATATAATAGGAATAATGACTAATTTACCTGCAATGGCAATCATTAAAGAACGCTTAAATTTTTTTAACCCTCTTATTTGAAAGCTTCCCCCAAGGGCAATTAATGCTAATGGCGTGGCAACTTGTGATATTTCCAAAAAAGTATTATATATTAAATGAGGAATTTTTATTTGAAATCCCACAAAAATAAAGCCCAAAACCGAACCAATAATCAGAGGATTTTTTATTATTTCTTTGATTATTTTGTAATAATCAGTTTTTTGTTTTGTAGAGTCTTGTAAAATAATAACAGCTAATAAGTTATACAAAGGTATTATAAAAGCAACTAATATTGAAGTTATGCTTATATTATTATCGTGTAGGGAGGCTGTAATAGGTATGCCAAATAAAACAAAGTTACTTCGATAAATACCTTGGATAACAACAGAACAATCCTCTTTTACCTTAATTATTTTGGGCACAATTTTTAATAAGCATAAAACAATAAAACAAGTACAAACTATGGCGTATATGACTAATGGAACTGTGGAGCTAAGATTAAAGTCACTTTGATAAATTCCGATAAAAATAAGTATTGGCAAAAAAAATCCAAAAATCATACTATTCATTTTCACAAAGAAAATTTCATCAAAAACTTTAAACAAGGAAAGAATATAACCTAAACCCATCATAAAAACCAGAGGAAATACAACACTAAATGATAAGTAAAGATTATCCATAAATCAATCCTCTCTGATTTTTATTAGGGCATTTTTGGAAAAGAGTTGTCCTAAAATGCCCTAAACACTTCATTGGAGCATGGCGACATTGAAGTGCAAAAAGCAAGAATAGAAGTGGCTTTGCCACTTCGTTAAATGATTGCTTTTTGAAAGTTATATGGTTTAGAGCAGGTTTAATCTTTATTGAAACTACTCTAGAAAAGTCAATTTGAAGGTTCAGCACAATTCATTATGCAAGGATTTCTTTTATGATTTTTTGCAAGCTTTTTCATTAACAAAAAATTATCATATTATCCAAAATCGTGTGCTCTAATGTTTGCTAAATAATTCTTTTTGTAAATACTTAGAAAGCTTATCTAGTCCTTGCCCACTTAGAGCACAAATGGGAAAAGCTTTAGGAAAGCGTTCATTCAAAGCTATTCTGGTTTCAAGATTTGTATTATCCCATTTATTTAATAAAAGCACACTGGGTATTTCAGAAAGCTTTAACTCTTGTAATATAAACTCCACGCTTTCAAGCTGTTGATCCATTTCAAAATGAGAGGCATCAACCACATGGATTAAAATATCAGCTTCGTTTAACTCCTCTAAAGTTGCTCGAAAAGCCTCCAGTAATTCCTTGGGTAAATCTCTGATAAAGCCCACTGTATCGGCCAAAATAATTTCCCTCTCCTTAGGAAAACGCAATCTTCTGCTCGTGGGATCTAGAGTGGCAAAAAGCTTATTTTCTGCTAAAACTTCCGATTTAGTTAGTTGGTTTAGCAAGGTAGACTTACCGGCATTGGTATAACCTACCAAGGCTGCCACCGGAATTTCATGGCGAGTTCTTTTTGAGCGATTGGCCGCCCTCTGCTTTTTTAAGCTTTCAAGCTCAATTTTAATTTTGGCAATTCTGTCCTTCACTCTCCGCCTATCGGTTTCAAGCTTAGTTTCACCGGGGCCACGTCCACCAATTCCACCCATCAGCCTATCCATAGCCCGATTTTTACCCACTAGTCTTGGCTGGGTATATTTTAACTGTGCCATCTCAACTTGCAATTTCCCTGCTCCACTCTTGGCGTGTTGAGCAAAAATATCCAAGATTAGTTGGGTGCGGTCTAAAACCTTTCTTTCGGTCAATTCAGTCAAATTTTGTAGCTGTGCCGGTGATAGTTCTCCATCAAATATAATAATACCTGCATGAGCTTGCAGGGCAATAACTTCAAGCTCAGCTAATTTGGTTTGGCTTAAAATTTGCCTTGGATTTACTTTACTCACCCTCTGCACCAAGCTTCCGGCAATGCCAAGGCCTGCTGTTTTGGCCAACTCCGCAAGTTCAAGCAAATTCATTTCTTGCACTGCCTTAGGGGCTTTGCTAACGGAAACCATAACTGCCCTTGTGCCGGCTTGCAGTGCTTCTCCTTGTTCCCCATATTTTTGACTAGAAACTTGAGGGCGAACATGACGAAGTAATCTGGCAAATTCCTCTTCCAAAGCTTCAACTTCAGAGGCAAAATCATTTTGCACTTTATCATAAGGAGCTAAAGAGCTTATTCTATAAGGTTTTTTCTCTACCTCGTTATCTATATAAAGCTCTTGATTTATAATGTCTTTTACCCTTGATTTTCCAAGCTCTTCAACATCTAAATCTTCTTCAAGTTGAGTATTATATAAATACTTCTTGGCTTTTTTCTCCCTCTCAAAAACATAATCCTTAGTTTCAGGAATTTCTGAAACATTTTGCGGTAAAAGGTGAGCACTCTGAAAATTTAATGGCTGTCCGTGGGGATCAACGGTTAAAATGGCTATACTGTCTAAACGTAAGAAAAGTAAATCCATTAAATCTTCATGTGAGAGGGGGCTGTCAGTCAAATGAGTATGTAAGAGCCTAATTCCGCGAAGTCGCCCTGAAGTTGAACGCTCTCTGGCCAGCTCAGGAATAAAAATCCCATTTGCCGTTCCTATAATGACTAGTTCAACCTTACCTTGCCTATTAATCAAGAGCCCAATTTGCCTTGAAATCAAGCGTGACAAAGCTGCAAGCTCTCTGGCTTGTTCTAGACTATAACCATTTTCAGTGTCATATTTACGTTTTTCAAGCCTAGCTAATGCCCTTAGTTCGGCAGGCTTTAAGCCGACTAAATTACCTTCTAAAGATGCTATAAAATTACTCCATTTTTTATTGATTTAAGATGAAGAGTTTATCCTTATTGCTTTAAAAAAATATTGTACTAAACTGCCACGCCTTCCAAGTAGATTGAAATCATAGCATCATATTGCGATGTTAGGTCAAACGTTTTGGCAGCCATATTTTTTCTAAATTCAAGGCTAACTCCAGCATTGGATTTAATTTGTGTAATTGCCTCGGCATAGTATTTTGGATCAGGTAAAATTAGCATGCTGTGAAAGTTTTTGGCTGTGGCACGCATAAGACAAGGGCCTCCTATGTCAATCTCCTCCACCATATTGCGTACAGGTAATTTTTTTTGCAAGGCATTGGCAAAGTCATATAAATTTACACAAACCAAATCAAAAGGGCTGATTTTATGTTTTTCCAAAGTGGCCAAATGCTCAGGATTATCTTTATCAACCAAAATACCGCCATGAATATGCGGATGCAAAGTCTTTACTCGCCCATTTAAAATTTCAGGAAAACCGGTTACGCTGGCCACCGAAGTAACAGGTAAACCAGCCTCTTGCAAATGCTTCATAGTTCCGCCTGTGGAAACAAGTTCCACATTTTGCTCATGTAAAAATGTGGCCAAATCCTGTAAACCGTCCTTATGAGTCACACTGAGCAAAGCTCTTTTAATTGGTAAAATATCCATATACATTCCTTATAAGGTTATAGTTTAAATCTGGGTTTATTCTGCCCCAAAGGTAAAAAAAATGCAAGTAGGTAAAAATGAGTACTAAATTTATTTGCTTAGCAAGCAGTAAACATTAAAAAGCCTAAAAAACACAAGCCAAGTTTTTTTTAGCATTTTCATTGACAGGGCTTTATATTATATGGCAAAGTCTTCCTTAGTATTTTTAGATGTATTAAATTTCATTATAACATCTAAAATACGCTATGATATTTATTTTCCAAGATATTTAGGAGGGGATTATGTTAGGTTTAATGAAAAAAAGTTTATTATTTTCTGCAATGGCTTTAGTTGCTTCAACAGCAACAATTGGTATTGCTAACGCTGAAACCATTAAGATTGGTGTAGCCGGTGCTCATTCCGGTGAATTAGCTTCTTATGGTCAACCAACCTTAAACGCTGTAAATATTGTTGTTGATGAAATAAACGCCAAAGGTGGCGTGCTCGGCAAACAAATTGAAATTATTGCCGGTGATGATCAATGTAAACCTGAAATTGCCCCCAACGTGGCTACCAAACTTATTTCTGATGGCGTTGTAGCTGTTATTGGGCATATTTGCTCAGGAGCTGCCAAGGCTGCCATGCCTTTATATAATGATGCTAAAGTTATTTCCATCGCCCCTTCAGTTACTGCTCCAAGCATGACTCAAAGCGGTGAAAATCCATATTTCTTCCGCACAATTGCTGATGATACAGCCTCAGCCATTGTTGGCGCAAAATTCTTAATTGAAAAGCTTGGCCTCAAAAAAGTTGCCATTTTGCACGACAATACAGAATATGGCAAAGGTTATGCTGATAATGCAGCTAATTACATCAAAAACAGCGGTAAAGCTGAAGTTGTGCTTTTTGAAGCTGTAACTCCGGGTGCTGCTGATTATTCTTCCGCCATTCGTAAAGTTCGTCAGCAAGGTGCTGAAATCCTCATGTGGGGTGGTTATTATCCTGAAGCCTCAAAAATGCTCGCCAATATGTATAGCCTTGGCATTGAAATTCCACTAATTGGCCCTGACGGACTAAAAGATATGGGATTTGTTGAGCTTGCCGGCGAAGATGCTGAAGGTGTTTATGCAGCAGGTCCTAGTGACACAAGCGCAAATCCCATCAGTAAAAAATATTCCATGGCCCACGAAAATAAACATGGCTCTATCCCAGGCGCTTTCTATGACAATGCTATTTCCGGAATTATTGCTCTTGTGAACGCCATTGAAAAAGCTGGCTCAACAGATTCAGACAAAATAATGAAGATACTTTACAATGACATGGTAGACACACCTGTTGGTGCAATCAAGTTTGACAGCAAAGGTGATGCCATTGGTGTTGGAATGTCTGTATATCAAATAGTTGACGGACAATACAAACAAGTATTCTAATAAAATCAAAAATATTTTGGGCATATTATAATAATGTGCCCAAAATATAATCTTGTAAGGCCGGAATTTATTTCTTTTTAAGGAATAAATTTTTACAAGTTTAAAAAGAAGCCTTTAATATATTTTCTCTTAAATTATAAAAATAAGGTAATAATAAAGCAATGGATTTTCAATATTTTTTAGAAATTACTTTTAGTGGACTGACCAGAGGCAGTATTTATGCTTTGATTGCTCTTGGTTATACCATGGTTTATGGAATTATTGCCTTGATCAATTTCGCCCACGGTGAAATTTATATGCTAGGGGCATTTACTGCTCTTATTGTTGCAGGTGTGCTTGGTTCACTTGGTTTGCCAAGTATGGGAGTTTTGGTTATTGCAATCATGGTAGCAGTTGTTTGGTGTGCAGCCTATGGTTATACCCTTGAAAAAATTGCCTACAAACCACTTAGAGGGCAGTCAAGGCTTGCTCCGCTTATTTCCGCCATCGGAATGTCTATTTTCTTGCAAAATTATGTGCAATTGGCCCAAACTACAGATTATTTGCGTTTTCCCATCAGAATTCCTTATTTTGACTTTTTAGATTTATTTAACGGAATTATTCGTTCCAGTGATTTTGTCATTTTAACAACAAGCGCTGTAATTATGACTACATTAACTTTGTTTATTCGCTATACTAAGCTTGGTAAAGCTATGCGTGCCACTGCCCAAAACCGTAAAATGGCCATGCTCCTTGGTATAGATGCAGATAAAATTATATCCTTAACCTTTATAATTGGCTCAGCCTTAGCTGCCATTGGCGGAACACTTATTGCCGCTCACACAACTCAAGTTGGCTTTGGCATAGGGTTTTTAGCCGGCATGAAAGCATTTACAGCCGCAGTGCTTGGTGGGATTGGTTCTATTCCCGGAGCCATGCTTGGTGGCCTTGTGCTTGGTTTAGCTGAAAGCTATACTACAGGCTATTTTACTGGGGATTATGAAGATGTTCTGGCCTTTGGTATATTGATTTTAATTTTAATTTTCCGCCCAAGTGGCATACTCGGCAGAGCAACTGTGCAAAAAGTTTAATTACATTATTTAGGAATATTACAATGTTTTTATCTTCAAAAAGACTTTCACGCTCATTTTTTATCAGCCTTTGGTTTATGATTTTGGTATTTCCTGTGATGGGCATAAGAATAATTAGAAAAACACCTGTTATTTATTGGGAAAGAATAATTATTTTTGGCTGTGCCATTTTCTTTATCTCCTTACTTTGGGCTTGGTATTTTGAAGTATATCTAAATAGGGCAGGAAAAAGTGATCAGGGTTCTATTTTTAAACCCATAAAATCTGCCTGCCAAAATTTTACTGAAAAATTAAATAATAATTCTGGCTTAGTAAAGCAGATTTTATTTGCATTAGCTGTTTTATTTATAATTATTCCCTTTGTAACATCTATGTATCAAACCACAATTTATACCTTGGCCTTTATCTATGTTATTTTGGCCCTTGGATTAAATATTATTGTGGGTGTAGCCGGGCAATTAGTTCTTGGTTATGCAGCCTTTTATGCCATAGGAGCTTACACTTATGGTTTACTGAACCAAAACTTGGGCTTGGGTTTTTGGGTTTGTTTACCCATTGGGGGCTTTGTAACTGTAATTGCAGGACTTTTATTAGCCTTTCCCGTGCTAAGGCTTAGGGGAGATTATTTGGCCATTGTAACCCTTGGTTTTGGGGAAATTGTTAGAATATTATTACAAAACCTCAGTAACTTTACAGGTGGCCCAAAAGGAATTGCCAATATTTCTCGTCCTGATCTATTTGGAATTGAACTAAGCACAACTCAAAGCACAATTTATGTTTATTATATTGCTTTTTTTGCGGCCATAATCACAATTATAGTTGTGGCCAGATTAAAAAATTCTCGCACAGGCCTTGCTTTATTAGCACTTAAAGAAGATGAAATAGCTAGTGAAGCTATGGGCATAGACTTACGAAAAACCAAACTTGCGGCCTTTGCCCTTGGTTCATGTTGGGCTGGGTTTGCCGGAGTTTTGTTTGCCGCCAGAAATTCATATATTAATCCGGCTAGTTTTACTTTTATGGATTCAGCCATGATTTTGAGCATGGTGGTTCTTGGCGGAATGGGATCAATTACCGGTGTGGTTTTGGCAGCTTTGCTTTTATCATTAATGCCGGAATATTTACGTGCTTTTTCTGAATACCGAATGCTTATTTTTGGTATGGTTATGGTTTTAATGATGATTTTTCGCCCACAAGGTGTTATTCCACCTGCTAAAAGAAAATATTATCCCAGCAAGTTATTTAATAAATCCACATCTGCAGGGGTTGAGTAAATGAACATTGAAGCTAAGCATAAAGTCATGGAAGTAAAATCTTTGTCCAAAAATTTTGGAGGACTAAGAGCATTAAATGACGTGGATATGTATATTGAAGCAGGTGAAATTGTTGCATTAATCGGACCAAATGGAGCAGGAAAAACCACATTTTTTAACTGTGTCACCGGTATTTATGTGCCAACAGAGGGTGAAGTTTGGGCAGGTAAGGATAAGGAAAGCTTTAAAAAGCTAAATGGCATTGCTCCCTTTGAAATTACCAAGTTTGGCCTAGCCAGAACCTTTCAAAATATTAGATTGTTTGACACAATGACAGTGCTTGAAAATGTTATGGTGGGTAGACATTGCCGCACAAAGTCAGGAATTTTAGAAGCCATTTTAAAAACTTCTGCCAGTCAAAAGGAAGAAAGGGAAACTGTTGATAGAGCTTTTGCCCTACTCGAAGAAATGGATTTGCAAGATTTTTGGAAAGAAGAAGCCAGAAATCTACCCTATGGAGCTAAAAGACGTCTTGAAATTGCCAGAGCTCTTGCCACTGAACCTTTCTTACTCTTCTTAGATGAACCGGCAGCCGGCATGAACCCTCAAGAAACCATTGCTCTGAAAAAGTTAGTGGTAAACCTTAGGGAAAAGTTTAACCTAACCATTTTATTGATTGAGCATGATATGAATATGGTTATGTCCCTTTCTGATAGAATTTATGTTATGGAGTATGGTTCACGAATTGCTGAGGGAATACCAGAAGAAATAAGAAATAATCCCAATGTTATTAGGGCCTATTTGGGAGAATCTGACGATGCTTGAGCTTAAAAATATTTTTACATACTATGGTAGTATTCCGGCTTTAAGAGAAATAAATCTTGTGGTCAATGAGGGTGAAATAGTTAGCTTAATTGGTGCTAACGGAGCAGGGAAAAGCACAACTTTGATGACTATTTGCGGGGGAATAACTCCAACAAATGGAACTATTACTTACAATAAAAAACCCATTCATGTTTTACGCCCTCACGAAATAGTTAAACTTGGCATAAGCCAAGTTCCTGAAGGACGATTAATATTTCCCGAACTCACAGTTGGAGAAAACCTTGATCTAGGAGCTTTTTTACGCAATGATACTGTGGAAATAAAAAGAGATATTGAATACATTTTTTCACTCTTTCCTATTTTAGCCCAGAGGTATAAGCAACAAGGTGGAACTTTATCCGGTGGAGAACAACAAATGTTAGCCATTTCAAGGGCATTGATGGCTAGGCCAAAATTATTATTACTTGATGAGCCCTCCCTTGGATTAGCCCCCATTATTATTAAACAGATTTTTAATATTGTACAAAAAATCAATGCTGATGGAACTACTGTTTTTCTGGTGGAACAAAATGCCAACCAAGCTCTCAAAATTGCTCACAGAGCTTATGTAATGGAAAATTGCCATATAACCATGGAAGATAGTGCTGAAAACCTTTTAAAAAATGATGATGTTCGTAAGGCATATTTGGGTATGTAATTTATACAAATTTCATTCCCTAAAATTTAATTGGGAGTAAAAATGTCCGCACACATTTTAGTTGTAGATGATGAAGAGGGAATTCGTTTTTCCTTGCGTGGCATTTTGGAAGATGAAAACTATCGTGTTTCAGAGGCAATTAGCGGGGAAGATGCCTTAGAATTTGTTGAGAAAGAATGCCCTGATTTGATTTTCTTAGACATTTGGATGGCTGATCTTGATGGCCTTGCAACTTTGCAGAAAGTTAAGGAAAAACACCCTGATATAGTTGTAATAATGATTTCAGGTCACGGAAGTATTGAAACAGCAGTTCAAGCTTTAAGACTTGGAGCTCATGATTTTGTCGAAAAACCGCTTAGCCTTGAAAAAATATTAGTCTTAGTTAAAAAT
>CAYJHF010000011.1:11250-12962 GCA_964369905.1 uncultured Mailhella sp.
CCTGTTACGCAAAGCTGTTTCCATGGACTATGGATTGCAAATGGTTGCTAATTCACCAATTATGCAACGTTTTACCTCTGAGTTGGCAAAGGTTGCTCCTACTGATGCATGGGTTTTAATTAGTGGCGAAAATGGAACAGGTAAGGAAATTACAGCCAGAGCCTTACATCTTAGCAGTAAGCAAAAAAACGCACCCTTTGTTGCAGTTAACTGTGCTGCTATTCCTGAAGAATTGATTGAAAGTGAACTTTTTGGTCATGAGAAAGGAGCATTCACAGGTGCTGAAAGTGCTAAGGTGGGCAAATTTGAGCTGGCCAATAATGGAACTTTATTCTTAGATGAAATTGCGGACATGAGTTTAAAAACTCAAGCTAAAATTTTGCGTATTTTACAAGAGCAATGTTTTGAGAGAGTGGGAGGGACACGCACCATACGGGTTAATGTAAGGGTGATTGCCGCCACCAATAAGGATTTGGAAGCAGCCATTTTGAATAATGAATTTCGTCAAGATTTATACTATAGACTTAGGGTTTTTCCACTACACGTTCCGCCCCTAAAGGACAGGAAAGAAGATTTACCTGAGCTTATAGCTGTGCTTTCAAGCCAAGTGCAAAGAAAATATAATATGGAAGTCCCAAGATTTACCAAGGCTGCCATGCAAGTTTTAGAAAAATGGCATTGGCCAGGTAATGTGAGAGAATTATTACACCTTTTGGAAAGATTGACTGTGCTTTACAGCAATGAAGTTGTGGATTATCACATCTTGCCCCATGAGATGTTGGAACAAATTGACAACTTAGATGAACTGACAAGTTTTGTAGATGAAGACGAAAGCTCTAAGAAAAATCTCTCTTTTGAAAGCACTTATTCCAGCTTGGAACTAGCTCCCAATGATCTAATTAATCAAATTTTGCAACTTGATTACAAACAAGCTAAAAATGCTTTTGAATTATACTATTTACAAAATAAGTTGGAAGAGGCAGGTGGAAATGTGACAAAACTATCTGAAATGATTGGTCTTGAAAGAAGTAATATTCACAGAAAACTAAGGGCAGGAAAAAATTTCGATGCCAGCTAATAAATGGATTATAGTTGGCTATTCAAACAAGAAATAAAAACAAATACACTAAAATAGAGGAAATTATGAAAACCATAGCACAAATAAATGAACGCATAAAACAAGGAAAAGCTGTAGTTTTAACTGCTGACGCCATGGCCAAAGCAGTTAAGGAAATGGGAGCTAAAAAAGCAGCCAATGAGGTTGATGTTGTAACCACAGGAACATTTTCACCCATGTGTTCTTCCGGTATGTTGTTCAACATTGGGCAAAGAGAAGCACCCACCTTGCGAGCCAGTAAGCTTTGGTTAAATGATGTACCCTGCTATGGTGGAGTTGCCGCAGTTGATGGGTATTTAGGGGCAACTGAAGTTAAGGAAGGCGATCCATTAAATAAGGTTTATCCAGGGGAGTTTTCTTATGGTGGAGCTCATGTAATTGAAGATTTGGTGAAGGGAGAAAAAGTTCAACTAAAAGCCACTTCCTATGTGACAGATTGCTACCCCAAGGCCTCCTATGAAACAGAAATCCCTCTTGCTGATTTAAACCAAGCGGAACTTCTTCACCCAAGAAATTGCAATCAAAAATATAATCCAACCGATAATTTTTCTGATAAGATAAAAGAAAATGAATTTATTATTGAAAGATTACAATC
>CAYJHF010000011.1:12972-23551 GCA_964369905.1 uncultured Mailhella sp.
CTATCAAAACTATAATGCAGCCGTTAATTTATCTGATAAGATAAAATATACATATATGGGGCCTTTAAAATCCAATTTACAAAACTGCAATTATGCTACAGCCGGAGAACTATCGCCACTATTTAATGACCCTTATTTTAAAACCATTGGACTTGGAACCAGAATTTTCTTGGGCGGTGGAATTGGCTATGTAATTGGCGCAGGAACACAACACGTTACCAATCCTAAAAGAAATGAAAAAGGCATTCCACTAAGCCCCTCAGGAACCTTAATGTTAAAAGGTAATCTTAAAAACATGAACGCCAAATACCTGAGAGGTAATTCATTTTTGGGCTATGGTATTACTCTCAGTATTGGAGTTGGCATTCCAATCCCCATTTTAAATGAGGAAATGGCTATGTTCACAGGCATTTCAGATGATGAAATACCTATTCCAATCAAGGATTACTCCAGTGATTATCAAAACTTTAATCCCAGAGTCCTAAAACATTGCTCCTATGCCGAACTTAGATCTGGAGAAATTGATATAGATGGTAAAAAAGTGAGCACTCACCCCCTTACCTCCTATACATTATCCTTAGAAATTGCCCACGAGTTAAAAAGCTTGATTGAAAAAGGAGAATTTTTACTCACAGAACCTGTTGAAGCCATTGAGTCTAACTAATTTCCATCAAGGCTGAAGTTTCCGAGGAGAAAGCAATTAAGCCTAGAAATTGACAGTTAAAGTATGAAGATTTTTTCAACCTTTTCCCTAAAAGAGAGTTCTGCATAACTATGTTTGTGTTAAAATCTCTCATAAAAAAATATTATAATCAGCTTTTATTATAGAGTTTTTCATAAAAACTTAAAGAGGTAAGCAAATGAACGAGTTACCAAACTCAAATAGTGATAGATTTGCCATTATAAAACATAGTGGCAAGAACAAGAGAACAATTATTCTTGGTCTTTTACTTTGCCTTTTGTTGTTGGGCTTGATTATTTTTATTTGGTCACAAGAGGTGGAAAGTATAGAAGCCAGAATTGAGGGTGATCGGGAAGTTATTTATGCCCCTGTTTTTGGTAAGATAGTTGAAATGCCAAAACAAGATGGTGATAGCCTAAGAAAGGGTGAAGCCTTACTTAGGTTTGATCCCATATTTATTCGCCGTCAAAATAATACTGTCAGGGAATATTTAGCTTTTTTCCAACAAAACAGGCAAAACCCCGGTTTATTGCGCAATAAATTTAGCAATATATTTGCTCATATTTTTGATGAGCTGGCTAAGGAGAGGAAGAAATTTGTTGAAAAGGAAGAGCAATCACTCGCACTTTATAAAGAAAAAACCTTGGAATATGCCAAAATAAAAGTTCAAATGCGTGATCCATCTAAGCAAAGTTCTGATGGAAAAGCAAATGCAGAGCTGATGGCTATGGAGCAAAACCTTTCTGCTGAGCTAGATGCTTTAATGCTAGAGCTTGAAAAAGCAAGCTTAGCTAGAGCAGAAATTGACAGAGAAATTAGAGCTGTGACTAATGATTTATCTGAACCCCACGGAATGTTATATATTTTCTTGGAAGAGGAGCATAAAAAAGCTCAAAAACTCCTGAAATATGAATATTTATATTCAGGAGCCAATGGTAAAATGGGTAATATTTTTGTCAAGGTGGGAGATATAGTAAATGAGGGCGATGCTTTATATGAGATTTTGCCGGAAGCTACAGGACAATGGTTTGTACACGCAGTTTTTACAGCTGATGACGCAAAAAAACTTAAAGAAAGAGATATTTGTACTGTAACAACTGAAGATGGATTGGAATTTGAAGCAAGAATTGAGAGTTTAAAGCCAAGCGGCGAAGTAGTTAATGTTCAGTTAATTATTCAAAAAGCTCCGGAGGGCTTGCAAGCTTCCAAATTTGCTAAAGTAACAAAATAAAATACTAAAATTATTAAAGAGTTAATGAATTTATCCGATTATAAAGTTTATAGTTGTAAATTAACAAAAATGAATTGTTAGCACTAGGAAGAGGCTGTAATTAGCTTTTCTACAAAGGGTCGTTATGCAATATATAGAAAGTATTTTAAATGTTCAGCCCAAAAGCAATATCACCTTGTTGCAAACTGAGGGTTCTGTTGTTTGGACTTGCTGGAGCAGTGACCAAGAAAGCCAGCCACATAAAATTTTTGAAGATTATGGAGGAATTTTAATTGCTCAAATTTCTCAACAATCACTCTGGTTCTTTTTTAATCCTGAAGCAACATTTTATGCACTTGCAAGACTTGATATATGGTCTAAACAAAATGGTTTTGGCTTAATTTCTTTTACTTTCCCCGGAACTTTAGTTGTAGGAAAAAATCACATCTTACATCTTGAAGTAGATGAGGAATATAAAAGCTTATTTACTGAAAACCCCAAAACCATGACTTATGTCTATGCTCACCCAAAACTGCTCCCCTATGCCACTTCCCTGCCAGGTATTTCGTTTTATGAGATGACAGAGCTTGAAAAGCAAGGTTTAATGGGTTGGAAAGGTTTTAGTGCAGACAGAAGATTACCATTTAATATAGAAAAAGGTTGGTTTGCCTTTATTCACCCCATTGGTAATCCGCTTGATAAAGGCTACCTTGAGGGTTGGGAAAAATTTATTTCCTATATTCAACCCATGATTGAGAGTAGCAAGTTTAAATTTAGCTTGCAAGATACTTGCTTGTCAGTTTTTATTCCAAGTATTATTCAACTTAGGGCTTGGGTTACTGAAGTTTTAACTACCTTTCAAAATATTAATAAATATCACCAAGACTTGTATTGGCCTTGCTTGAGTATTATTTTGGATAAGGAAAATCACAACTTTACCCACAATATTCATGAAACATTGAGTATTGATTGGGACAATATGATGCCTGACCAAATGTATGCCAGTTATAAAAATGCTCTTTTACTGGGAAAAGGCTATAATATTAGCGACTTGAGCTACTCTGGTGGACTTATGCAATCTACGGATTTATGCTCTGTTCAATTGGCGGGGCAAAGCTCAAAAAACTCTTCAAATTCTCTATTTGCTAAAGTCCTTCTACCTGAAGATAAAAAATCTTGCTTTTATTGTGGCAGTGGAGGCCATACAGCCATAACCTGCCCAACAAAAACCATGCAACCACTACCAGAAGGTTTTTGGGCTAATTTAAATTACGTAGACTTTGACGAACTTGAAAGCTTATATTTGCGCATAGACAATGAAGTGCAAAAAGAGGGCTTAAATGCCTATGCCAATATTTTATCTTCGGAAGGTACAGCAAGTAGTTTTTTGCGTGCAACTTTGGCTGTTAATGCTATTTGTCAATTGCCGAATATTGAGAGAATTTGGAATATAACCACAAGGAATATAGAAGATTATCCTGATAGTTATACTTTAAAAAATCCTGCTGTTCCAATCCTTAAACGCTTTGTTTTGCCAAATCAAGATATTAATGCCCTTGAGCGTGATTGCTACAATAATATTGCTGCCAATCAAAAATCATGGCACTTACACTGCTTACTTGGCTTTATCCACATGGAAAAGCAAGACTATAAAAGTGCAAGGCTTTCTTGGCTTGAAGCTGAAAATTTGTGCACCACAACCGTGCATCAAGCTTGGATTAGGTTTTTGCTTGGAAGATTACAAGAAATTCAAAGTAATTATAGCGAAGCATACGACATTTATAAAAGGCTTGGAACTCTAATGCCCAAATGGCATGAGGTTAGTTATCGTATGCTAATTTGCCAAGTAAAAATGGGCTTTGCGCAGAGGGTTGAAGAAGCCTTTTTAAAGTTAGTAGCTGGAAAACCGGAACTAATGCACAAAATTTTCTTAGACCCTGAACTTTACCGTGGAAAACTACAAATTGTTAACGCTTTACAGTCCATCTGGAACAATGCCAACGCTGAATTCTTAATGGATAGAGATAAGCTAAAATATTTAAATGGCCTGCTTGAGCTATGGTTTTATGAAACGGACAATCCAAGAATGCTCTATGGGAGTAAAATAAAACATTATTTGGATTTTGGAGTTATTAAAAACTACCTTTTATGTATAGAGGTTGGAAAACTGCGTCCACAACTTGAAAAAGATGTGCAGAGAGTTATTACACAAGAGACTGACATAATTAAAGGCGAGTATGAAAATTGTTTAAAACAGGTTGAAGTTATAAGAGATGAAATGAATTGGTTTTATTTTCAATCTGTATTAGTTGACTTTAATAATATTTATAACGATTGTGCTAAAATTCTTAACTGGGCTTTTATGTCAAACTTCAATGAGGTGGAAATTTATAAGGAAGCCAGAGAAAAACTGCCTGAATTACAAGATCATATTGAGAAATTAAAAGGTAAATTAACCCATTTACGCATAATAAGAGATATAACATTATTTTTGGTTTTATTTCTTAAAAGCTTCATTAGAACAGCTTTATTCTTTTGTATAAGTTCTATTGTGGTTTTATTTGGCCTATTATTTTTTGGCTCAATGGTCGGTCTTTTATGGTTACAGCAGTTAATTCACCTAAATTTCTGGGAAATATTTAAAGTTGTTTTATATATTTCCCTTATGGTTGCATTTGGTATGACGGCACTTAAAACTACAGTTATTTTTGAGAAAAAGAAAAATAACTTGTTAGAAAATGCCAGAGAAGAAAGAATAAGAATGCAGCAAAAAAGACTTGCCGAAACAAAGAAAAAACGCCAAGCAGAAGATGGCTTTAAAGAAGAAGATGATGAATAGTTTATCAATGCAGAAAAATATAATAAAGACATATAAGTAAAAAGTTTTTTGCATATATTAAATAATAAATAAAGAAATGAGAAAAATATGCACCAAGAAATTGAGAGAAAGTTTTTAGTAAAAAATGAAGAATGGAAAGGCAAAGCTAAGCCCGTTCTCTATAGGCAAGGATATATTGCCAGAACAGTAGACAGAGTCGTGCGAGTTAGAATTGCCGGTGAAAAGGGTAAGCTGACAATTAAAGTTAGAACTGGGGAAATTACAAGAACAGAATATGAATATGAAATACCATTCATGGACGCTGAGAACTTACTGAATTCACTAGCTCCTGCTGAAATTATAGAAAAATATCGCTATACTTTTGAAGAAAACGGACACATATGGGAAGTTGATGAGTTTTTGGGAGCAAATCTTGGTCTTGTGGTGGCAGAGGTTGAACTATCTGACGAAAACGAAAAAATTTGCTATCCGGCGTGGCTTGGCAAAGAAGTTAGCAAAATTTCACGTTTTTTAAATGTGCAATTGGTGCAACAGCCTTACGAAACTTGGAAAGTGCAAGAGAAATAATCTTAAAACGGCCTCAATCGAAAATGCTCTAATAACTTCTTGCCTGCAATGAAGCAATAAACACTTCCTCTTCAATGCTCTCTCTTCTTTTTCTTGCAGTATTGCAAAATAAAGCTTCACCAACAGCAAAACCCATTTCACAAGTGGTGCAAATTCCGGCCTCACAGGTTATGTTGTATTGCTTTTCTTCTTTCACTACATTTAAAAACTCTTCTTCACTGAGGGCTTTATCAAAGTAATAACCCTGCACAATTTCACAGCCAATGGTTTTTAGCCAAAAAGCTTGATGCCCATTTTCAACGCCTTCAGCCACAACCTTCATGTTTAATTTATTGGCCATTTTAATGGTTTCTTCAAGAACTACAGCACTTTTTTCTGTTAAATTATCTTGCAAAAATTCTTTATCCATTTTTATAATGTCAACATTCATGGTGCTAAGCCTATTGAGTGATGATATACCTGAACCAAAATCGTCCATAGCAACTGTAAAGCCCGCATCCTTTAAGCCTTGTATTTTTTCAGCATATAGGCTTGTATCCTTTACAACTGCACTCTCTGTCACTTCAATTTCAATGTCATCGGCAGTAAGATTATTTCTTTGTAAAATATCAAGTAAAACTACCTTAGTCCTTGGGTCTGTTAGACTAATTCCGGATAAATTACATGAAATTTTAGGCAAATTAACCTTGCCTTTGTATTTTTTTATAAATTCACAGACATATTTAAATATATAGAAATCAAGCTTTACAATAAAACCATTTCTTTCAAAAAATGGAATAAATTCATCGGGAAAGATTTTATCGTCGTCTTTTGGCACCCATCTAATTAAGGCTTCTGCACCGCCAATTTTTAAGGTTTGCAAGTTTACTTTAGGTTGAAAAACAATTACAAATTCATTATGTTGCAAAGCATCTTTCATTTTAATCAAAATTTTATTTTTTCTTTCGTGCTTTTCTTTCATTTCATCATTAAATCTAATATAGGTAGATTGATGAAAGCCTTTTCCCTGTTGGCGGGCTATATTGGCTCTTGCCAATATAGAGTCTATTGAATCTTCTGGATTATCTATAAGATACATACCAACAGCTAAAGTTAGCCCATAGCTTTTACCTATTATTTTTTTAATTTCAGGTATTATATATTTTTCACAAAGATATTTAATAGAAAGCTCTTCACCTACTCTACGGAAAATCACAAAATTATCACCTGAAATACGTGCTATGTCTGCTGATTGATCTAGTTGCTCCCTAAGAACATTTGCTACAGACATTAAAATTTTGGTTCCCACATCAAAGCCATAATAATCATTAATAGTTTGAAAATAGTTTATGTCAAAAGAAATAATTTCATATTCATTTGGTTTAGCCTCTAAAAGCTTTTCCTGTACCACCTTATTAAAACCATTGGTAGAGTAGCAAGAGGTTAAAGTATCTCTATTAGCAAACTCAAGTTCATCTTTATGCTTAATTTTTTGACGCATATTATAGTGGTAATAGCCATACCAAACAAGGGCAATTATACAAAATAAAATTTGCCAAAGATAGCGCTTTACAGAAACCTCTATATAATCAGCTAAAGGAATATAATTCATAGGATCAATTGAGGTTAGCTCAATGGCAAAATCAGCTGGAATATCAGCTAGCATTGTATTGAAAATATTAATATATTCATTGGATATTTTTTTTGAAATGGCAAATCTAAATTGATAATCAATGGTAGTTTCAACAAACTTATCAGCACCGCCCGAGCTTGTACCAATTAAAGCCAAAACGTGATGTGTGGCAGAATCCGTAATTAATATACTGTCAACTTCAATATGCTCAAAAGCATTTAACAAATCATTTACAGAATAATATTTTATGATTTTTGTATTTGGATATAATTTTTCTAACCTCTCATAATCTATACCTAAATATTCAAGAACTCCAATACTGTTTGGTTTCTTAACTAGACGACGGTTAATTTCTGTCAAGTTTGTATATTGAACTAATGAGGCATCATAATAGCTTGTTGTAAAGTCATAATATTTACTTATTTCACCATATTTCCCAAGAATAGAGATAAGAAAATCAAATTCTTTTACTTTGTCTGCATTGTCGCTGGCATAATAAGGAACATACTCTACTTCAAAGCCATATTTTTCAGCTAAGTAGTTTAAAATGTTCACGCTAAAACCAGAGGGTTCATCACTATTTCCAACAAACTGATAGGGTATGTGGTTACCAATAAACCCAACCTTAAATTTTTTCCCTTTTATAAAATTTGTTTGTTCCTTTGTTAGAGATGGGCGATAAGAAGATTTACGATTAAAATACTTTGTGTATAAATTATTTAATAAAGATGGGCGCTCTGTTAAATATTTTGCTAGAAGACTATTTAATTCTTCAAGCAATTCTTTATTACCTTTTTTAACAATAAAACTAAAAGGTTGTGGCTCCAAAATAGCAAAAGCTCTTGTATTTTCAGGCTCTTGAATGGAGTTTGTAAGGTAGAAATCAGCCTCCATAGTCTTTTGCTCATCATAATCCTTGGCAAATAAAAAATTGGCTTGCACATTGTGCACTTTAAGATAATTATTCAGAGCTAAAAAGTGCATTGTGTTGTCAATTACAGCAATGGATTTTCCCGCAATTGCTCTGGGATCATTATAAAAAATTTCATCATTTTTTGTTGCTATTACAGGATAAACTGACAAAAGTGGCAGACCAAACTCAAAAAGTGAAGCATAGGATTTGTCTATAGAATGAGCAAGATAAACATCTATCACATTATTATATAAATCTTCCACTAAATCTACAGGATCAATCGCTATGAACTCAAATCTTAAATCAGAATAATTTTCTAAAGATTTAAAAATTTCATACCCAAAACCTTTGTCATAAGAATTAATATCTTTGACAAAGCCAAGATTAGCACTATAGCCAACCACAATGGTTCGAGTCTTGGCACTGGCATTATGGACACATAATATTAAAATAAATGATAATATGAAAATTATTTTTCTTACTAACATATTTTCCTTATACTAAAGAAAATACTCTAACGTGAATTTAAATTCATTTTAGAATATGCTCTTAAAGAGCAAAATAATTTAGAATTATTATTTCTTTGGATTAAAAAATCTGAACACAATATATAGGTATAACTTAACGTAAGTTTATATATCATCAAGCAAACAGTCAAAAGAATAGATTAAACCACATAACAAAAAGCATAAAGTATTAAACTTATGCAAACCATATAACAAATAATTAAATTTATTATAAATAAAATTAAACGCCTGTCAAGTTTAATACACTCTGAAAACCACAATTTTTGTGTTTTTCAGAAAAGACACACTGACTTTAAGTGCCACTTTGTGGCCGCCGAAAATAAATTTCAGCTCACTCTACGTCGTGCAAAGCTGTCGTTTATGCTCCAGCTTTGATTAGTCAATACTTTATTTTAGAAATTAGAAAAAACAAAGCTTGCGATTTCATTTTAAAAAAACTATGCTAAGTTTAGAAATTTTAAGGAGATATTTTAAATGAATAATTTTCCCACAGTAAGACACAACATGGAATATTGTTGCACCAATTGCCAAAGCAGGCATGGAGTTGATGAACTTTTATATACTTGTCCAAAATGTGATGGAGTTCTACTTTTGGAAGACAGTGAGTTTGATAAATGGAAAGAAATAAAGGGTTCAGCTTGGCGTGAGATTTTTGATCAAAGACGAGCGACTTCCAGCAAAGCCTTAAGAGGTATTTTTCGCTATTATGAGCTTATGGCACCGGTGCTTGAAGAAGGCGATATTATATATTTGGGTGAAGGGCATACTCCAATCATTAACGCTTCTCCTGCTCTATCTAAACAACTTGACCTAAATTTTGCCTTTAAACATGAGGGTCAAAACCCTTCGGCCTCATTTAAAGACAGAGGAATGGCCGGTGTATACAGTTACTTACGCTCATTGATTAGAGCACAAAATATCTCTGAAATACTAACTGTTTGTGCTTCAACAGGTGACACTTCAGCAGCAGCAGCTCTCTATGGTTCTTATGTGGGCGCTCCCATAAAAAGTGTGGTTTTATTACCCGAGGGCAAAGTTACCCCGCAACAATTATCTCAACCCTTAGGAAGTGGAGCTAAAGTTTTACAAATCCCCGGAGTTTTTGATGATTGTATGAAAGTTGTGGAATATTTAGCCGCCAATTATAAAGTTGCCCTACTTAATTCTAAAAATAGTTGGAGAATATTGGGACAAGAATCCTATGCCTATGAAGTAGCGCAAGAATATGCTTGGGATTTGGACGGCAAAAGCATTTTTGTACCAATTGGCAATGCCGGCAATATTACGGCCATTATGTCAGGTCTTCTTAAAATGAAAAGGCTTGAAATTATTGATAAATTGCCAAGACTTTTTGGTGTGCAGTCCCACCATGCCGATCCGGTTTGGCGCTATTATTCAAGTCCAAAGGAAAGTCGCACTTATAGTCCTGTAGAAGTAAAACCAAGCGTTGCTCAAGCAGCCATGATAGGAAGTCCGGTTTCATTCCCAAGAGTAAAAAAACTAGT
Source organism: uncultured Mailhella sp. (assembly GCA_964369905.1). Classification (GTDB taxonomy): domain Bacteria; phylum Desulfobacterota; class Desulfovibrionia; order Desulfovibrionales; family Desulfovibrionaceae; genus Taurinivorans. Next base: position 22,828 of record CAYJHF010000011.1, read on the forward strand.
TGAAGAATATGAAGGATTTGGCGGTGAATTTAATGTAGTTCAAGTAACAGAACAAGCCATTATGGACGCTATGATTATAGCCAATCGCCATGGTCATATTGCCTGCACTCAAGGTGGAGAATGTTTGGCAGGACTTTTAGAAGCTAAAGCCCAAAACAAAATAACAGCAAAAGATTTTGCCATCTTAGATGCTACCGCCCACGCCCTAAAATTTGCTGATTTCCAAAACTTCTATTTTGAAGATAATTTTCCGCCTGAATATGGTGTTAAACCAAATATCAAATTGCAAAACCTACCTCACAATATTATTGATTTGAGCAGAAAACAAAGTTTATCACCGGAAGATTATACAAAGGAAGCAGCCGAAGCTGTGGTTAAATTCATAAATTTAAAAGAAAAATAAAATAAATTATGAATCAAGGATTATAGTAAAAAAATAATAAGTATATTGTGTAATTATTTAATAATTGAACATGGAATGCAAAAAAAATAATTGCAAACCATGTTCAATATTCTTGTAACACCTCATTTTTCAAGGATATATGATTTTTCACATCAGGCTTGACAGGAAGAAAAACACAGTATATTCAATGGGTAGCTACACATGATAGCAATTTATGCCTAATTATTTAGGCTAATCCAATTGGAGGAATATTATGGGTTATACCGTACAAGTGGACACAGATAAGTGTATTGGCTGTGGAGAATGTGTTGACATCTGTCC
>CAYJHF010000012.1:0-22875 GCA_964369905.1 uncultured Mailhella sp.
TTTTTTTGAGAGGAGGAAAATAAAGCTAGGAATTTTTCCATTGCCTAAGGCTTAGGCCTTTTTTGTCTTTATCTGAAAGAATTGGGTTTTCAACTTTCCAATCAATATTTAAGTCTAAGTCATTGTAAGCAATGGTTGCTTCGTATTCAGGAAAGTAGAAATCAGTGCATTTATATTGAAAGTGTGCAATTTCGCTAAGCACCACAAAGCCATGGGCAAGTCCCGGTTCAATCCAGAGTTGATGGCGATTTTCTGCTGAAAGTTCTGCCCCATACCATTTACCAAAGGTCGGAGAGTTTTTGCGTATATCAACTGCCACATCATAGACCTTGCCAAGGGAAACGCTAACCAATTTGCCTTGTGGGTGTTCTTTTTGAAAATGTAAGCCCCTCAAAACCCCGTAAGCTGATAAGGAAAAATTATCTTGTACAAAAGTCTGGCTTACGCCAATTTCGGCATATTTTTTTTGATTATAGGTTTCCAAAAAACAGCCCCTATGATCGCCAAACACCCTTGGTTTTATGAGTAAAACTCCTTCTATACCAACATTTTCCACAATCATTATAATTTCCTTAGGTTAAAGCCTTAAACTAAATCCACATATCTCGACCGGATTTGACCAGTTCAAATAAGTATTGGCCATAATCATTTTTTTCCATGGGTTTTGCTAGTTTAAGCACATCTTCATCGCTAATATATTTATTACGCCAAGCAATTTCTTCTAAGCAAGCAACCTTTAATCCCTGCCTTTTTTCCACAGCGTGCACAAAGGAGCTAGCTTCAAGTAAGGAAATATGCGTTCCAGTGTCAAGCCAAGCTATTCCACGTCCTAAAACCTCAACTGTAAGCTTATTTTGTTTTAAATAAGCATTGTTAACATCTGTGATTTCAAGTTCGCCCCTTGGAGATGGCTTCACTCCTTTGGCAATTTCAAGCACATTTTCATCATAAAAATATAATCCGGTTACTGCAAAGTTGGAGCGTGGTTTTGTTGGTTTTTCTTCAATGCTCAAAGCCTTTAAATCCTTATCAAATTCTACAACACCGTAGCGCTCTGGATCATGGACGTGATAACCAAAAATTGTTGCTCCATCTTCCTTTCTTGTGGCAGCACGAAGTTTTAGAGTTAATCCTTGCCCAAAGAAAATATTATCTCCAAGAATAAGGCAAGATTTCTTGCCTTTAATAAATTTTTCACTGAGCAAAAAGGCCTGTGCTAAACCTTCAGGACGTTCTTGTACCACATAGTGAAAAACACAGCCAAATTGTTTACCATCTCCAAGCAGCTCTTTGAATAAATGAATGTGCTCCGGAGTTGAAATAATAACAATTTCCCTGATTTTGGCCAGCATTAGAGTAGCCAAGGGATAGTAAATCATGGGCTTATCATAAATGGGCATAAGCTGTTTACTGACGCTTTTTGTCATGGGATAGAGTCTTGTTCCCGAACCGCCCGCTAAAACAATTCCTATTCTTTCCATTAAATCCTCGATGAATAATTTTTTTCAATCCAATTGCGGTATTCACCACTTTGAACATTTTCCACCCAAGCATTATTGGCCAAATACCATAAAACAGTTTCTTTAAGTCCCTGTTCAAAATTATATTTTGCTTCAAAACCAAGTTCAGTTTTTATCCTAGTGCAATCAATGGCATAGCGAAAATCGTGGCCTAGACGATCTTTTACAAATTCAAGTTGTTCATGGTAAGAGGAATTTTTTAGAGGGCGTATTTCATCTAAAATCTGGCAAATTGTTTTTACCACGTCCAAGTTATTTCGCTCTGAATTTCCGCCAATGGTATAGGTTGTCCCAATTTCACCCTTAGTTAAGGCCAGCATAATAGCTTCACAATGATCTTCAACGTGAAGCCAATCCCTAATATTTGAACCATTACCATAAATGGGCAACTTCTTTCCTGCCAAAGCATTAATAATCATAAGAGGAATTAGCTTTTCAGGAAATTGTCTGGGGCCATAGTTGTTGGAGCAATTTGTAATTAATGTTGGAAAACCATAGGTTTCAAAATAAGCTCTGACAAAATGATCGCTGGCGGCCTTACTGGCTGAATAAGGACTATTGGGAGCAAAGGGGGTTTGTTCATTAAATGGCTTATCCCCGTGTTTTAGTGCACCAAAAACTTCATCTGTGGAAATGTGCAAAAATCTAAAATTTTGCTTTTCCTCTTGACTTAGCTTAGTTTCCCACCAATTTTTAGCAACTCTAAGTAATACACAAGTGCCAAGCACATTGGTTTGCACAAAAATATCAGGTTCTAAAATTGAACGATCCACATGGCTTTCAGCTGCAAAGTTCACAATGGCTGAAGGATTATATTTTTGTAAAAGTTCGGCAATTAAATCAGCATCACAAATGTCACCTTGCACAAAAATATGGTTTTCATCTCCTACGAGGGAGCTTAGGTTGTCCATATTTCCTGAATAGGTTAATTTGTCAAGATTAATAACCTGATAATTTTGCTTTCTAGCCAATAAAACATAGGCCGAACCAATAAAGCCTGCTCCGCCGGTTACTAAAATTGTTTTCATGATTTTCCTAAAACTACGCTTTTTTTCTGTAAGCTTCGTATTCTTGTTGTAAACTATCAACTAATTCTTTGACAGATAAAATGGAGCTTATCCTAGAAACATTTGAACCGCAAAAAGCAAAGCCTTTTTCAAGATTACCCTTCATGGCAGCAATTAGTGCTTGAGCAATGCAATAGGGAGTTTTTTCAGCGTCACAAGTGCTCACGCATTTAAACACGCACTTAACAGGCTTTCTTTTTCCCTCTCTTGATTCACGAATAAATGAATTTATAAGAGCTCTGCCCGGCATTCCCACAGGGCTTTGAATAATTGTTACATCTTCTTCCCTTGCATTTACAAAGGCTTCTTTGAATTTTATATTAGCGTCACACTCATGGGTTGCCACAAAGCGTGTGCCCATTTGTACTGCACTTGCTCCCATGTCAAGCATTTTTGCAATGTCTGCACCTGAGTAAACCCCGCCACCTGCAATAATAGGTATGGCTTTGCCTGAACTATCTTCAATGTCTTTTACAGTGTTAACCAAGTCAGGCACTAAACTTTCCAAAGCAAAGTTTGGATTGCTCAATTCTTCAGCTTTAAAGCCAAGATGCCCACCGGCCTTTGGCCCTTCAATCACAAAAGCATCGGGAATATAATTAAATCTGGATTTCCATTTTTTAGCAATAACAGAAGCTGCTCTGGCTGAGGAAATAATTGGAACTAGTTTTGTTTTAAATTCTTCTTTTTTCAACTCGCAGGTTTCAATAAGAATTTTTGGTAATTCAAGGGGCAATCCAGCTCCTGAAAAAATTATATTTGCCCTACTTTCAATGGAGGCTTTGACCATTTCCTTAAAGGTGGTTAAAGCAACCATAATATTAACTCCAAGCACACCCTTGGGGCTAAGTTCTCTGGCTTTATTAATTTCGTTCACCAAGGCTCTAATATTAGCCTCAATGGGATTTTTTACTATATCAGGTTCGCGCATTCCAATCATGGCTCCGGCTATAACACCAACGCCACCTTGATTTGCAACAGCAGAAGCAAGACTGGATAAGGAAATTCCAACTCCCATACCACCTTGCACTATGGGAAGTGGAATTTCTAAATCACCAATTTTAAGTTGTGGAAAAGACATTTTTATATTCCTTTATTTTTTTGTTTTAATTCGTGGCCGATAAAAAAGCAATATAAAGAAATAAACTACAAATAGCAAGCATTTTTAAGGATATAGAATTTAAGTGTGTGAAAAAATTTTTACAGAAAAAATAGGGGATTTATCAATTAATAATTTTATATTTCAATAGGTTATACTGGTAATTTTTTTTAAAAAAAACTGGACTTAATACAAACAAGTCAATATATTGTAAGTTCTGCATGAGTATGGTAATTAACCAAGGGCAGAGTATTTAAATTTTATATATAATTTACTATATTTTAAATAATGTGTTTGGAGACTACATGAAAGTTAAATTTATCAATATGGCTTTGGCAGGTGTTTTGTGTTTAACCTTAAGCGCTTGCTTTGGCGAGGACAAGCAAAGCGAAGCTCCGGCAAGGCAAGCTCCCATAGCCAGAGTTAGCACCATAACTTTAGAGCCTTTAGCTGTGGTTTTGTATAGCGATATGCCGGGCCGAACCTTAGCTTATGAAAAAGCAGAGGTACGCCCAGAAGTAACAGGAATTATTTTAGAGCGAGCTTACCAAGAAGGTGCAAGTGTAAATAAAGGACAATCTCTATATTTAATCGACCCTGATCTTTATCAAGCGGCCTATGACAGTGCCAAGGCTAGCCTTGAAAGAACCAAGGCCGCACTAAATGTGGCCTCCTTGAAAGAGCGCAGAACAGCAGAGCTTCGCAAAAAAAACTCAGTCAGTCAACAGGACTATGACGAAACAAGAGCTGCTTATTTGCAAGCAAGAGCTGAAGTTGAAGCTGCAAGTGCAGCAGAACAATCTGCCAAAATAAACTTAGACCGCACAGTTATTCAAGCACCTATTAGCGGGCTTACAGGAACTTCTACCGTTTCTGTTGGTACTCTTGTGGCTAATAGTCAAGCAAGCCCTTTGACTACCATTTATCAAATTGACCCAATGAATGTAGATTTAACTCAATCTGTGCAAGAACTTACTTCCATAAGTCATATTTCCAGCCAGCTTGATAATGAAAAAGACTATAAAAAATTTACTGATTTATCTGCTCCGGTAATTCTAATACTAAATGATGGCAGTCAATATGAGCATATTGGTGAATTAAAATTTGTTGATGTAGGTGTTGATTCAAATACGGCCACCATGACTTTAAGAGCTGAATTTCCAAACCCTGATTATAAATTATTACCAGGGCTTTTTGTGCGTGCAAAGCTACAAATCGGCATTGACAAAAATGCCTTACTTATTCCTCAAAAGGCTGTGTTAAGGGATAATAAAGGTGCTCCTTATGTATTTATTGCCGATGGTTATGATGGAATTGCCGAACCAAAAGAAGGACAAGACGCACCAAAGGCTAAAGCTGTACGTCGTTTTATTACACTTGGAGCTTCCTATGACGGCAACTGGCTGGTTACAGATGGTATAAAGGCCGGAGAAAGTGTGGTACTTGAAGGACTACAAAATGTAACCGAACAAGCTGACATTGCCATTGTGAAGCGTAGTATGCTTGATATACCTGAAGATGCCGAATATTTGACCAAAAACAGTGCTTTTACGTCCTTTGGAACGGAAGTTGAACCTGCAAAAAATACAAGCCCAAGCGCCAAGTCATCTAATGTAGAGGAAGTTCAATAATGGCACGTTTTTTTATTCATCACCCTATTTTTGCTTGGGTATTGGCTATTATTACTATGCTAGCCGGAACGGTTGCTGTAATTAGCCTACCAATTTCCCAATATCCTGACGTAGCCCCTCCCAGTATACGCATTGATGCCCAGTATACCGGAGCTTCCGCCACAACGGTTTCTGAAAATGTAACCCAAATAATTGAACAAAGTCTTACAGGCCTTGATAATCAAATATATATGCGTTCCACCTCCGACTCTAATGGAACATCTTCCACCACAGTAACATTTGCCCAAGGAACAGACTCAGATATAGCACAGGTTCAGGTGCAAAATAAATTGCAAGCAGCAACTCCCTTATTACCTCAAAGCGTACAACGTCTTGGAGTAAACGTTAGTAAGGGCAGTGAAAATATGCTTATGGTTATTACTTTAACCTCAAAAACAGGTATTAATGATAACACAGACTTAAACGACTATTTAAGTTCAATAATTAAAGATCAAATTGCTCGTTTACCAGGAGTTGGCAGTGTTACGGTATTTGGTGCTGAATATGCCATGCGTATTTGGCTAGATCCAAATAAATTATATGATTATAAAATGACTCCTTCAGAAGTTGTGTCCGCTATTGAGGCTCAAAATATGCAGGTGGCAGCAGGACAACTTGGATCTTTGCCTGCCACAAACAATGTTCAAATCAATGTAACCATACAAGGACAAAGCCTACTTTCTAGCACTAAGGATTTTGAAAATATTTTATTGCGAGTGGATGCAGACGGCAGTAGTGTTTATATGCGTGACGTGGCAAGGGTAGAAATTGGTAGTGCCAGCTATGATGCCGAAGCTCGTGAAGGCGGAAAAAACTCCGGAGCAATGGGAATTAGTCTTTCCTCGGGAGCTAATGCCTTAGAAACAAAAGAAGTAATTAGTGCAAAACTAGATGAAATCAGTCAATTTTTGCCTGAAGATTTAGCACTTTCCATTGTTTATGACACAACACCGCCCATTGCTGCCTCTATAGAAAGTGTGGTACATACTTTGCTTGAAGCCATTGTACTTGTTTTCTTAGTTATGTACTTATTCTTACAGAATATGCGCGCAACAATTATTCCAACCATTGCAGTTCCTGTTGTTTTACTTGGAACTTTTGCTGTTTTATTTGCCCTTGGTTATTCTATCAATACACTGACCTTATTTGCCATGGTTTTGGCCATTGGACTTTTGGTGGACGATGCCATTGTTGTTGTGGAAAATGTGGAAAGAATTATGGCAGAGGAGGGGCTTGACCCAATTCCGGCCACAGAAAAATCAATGGATCAAATTGGTAGCGCCTTGGTGGGTATTGTTATTGTTCTTTCAGCTGTTTTTGTGCCCATGGCTTTTTTAGGTGGATCTACAGGTGTTATTTATCGTCAGTTTTCTGTAACCATTGTTACAGCCATGGTACTTTCTGTGTTTGTGGCTCTAATTCTTACTCCTGCCCTTTGTGCTACCATGCTAAAAAAGCATGATCACAATAAAAAACAAGGAGTATTTTTTAGAACTTTCAACCGTGGTTTTAATTTTCTTACCAATAAATATCACAACTCTATCAATACCTTAGTGCGACGTGGGCTTAGAATGATGACTTTTTATTTTGTTCTTGTGGGTGGACTTATTTATTTATACGGTGGAATGCCAACAGGTTATTTGCCGGAAGAAGATCAAGGACTTTTGATTGCCTCATTCCAACTTCCACCAAACTCTACTTTGTCCCAAACAGATGAAATTATAAAAAAATATGAAAAAGTCGTAATGGAGGAAGAAGGTAAGTATGTTGGCAGTTTTGTAACTGTAGCCGGTGCAGGGCTAGGCCCCATGGCTCAAAATAAAGGTGCTAGCTTTATGCAACTTATTGACTGGGATGAAAGAACTTCTCCAGATTCAAGCGTACAAGCTTTAGCCAATCGCTTACGTCAAAAATTTGCTTCAGAGCTTGGGGGGGCTGTTTATGTATTTGTTCCACCGGCCATTATTGAGCTTGGTACAAGCAGTGGTTTTACCATGGAGCTTATGGATAATGCCAGTCTTGGGCATGAGAAATTGGTTGAAACCCGAAATAAGGTTATGGGCATGGCCTTTGCAAATCCAAAAATTGCCTATGTTCGCCCCACCGGGGAAAATGATACTATACAATATTCTGTAACTTTTGATAATCAAAAAGCCAGCAGTCTTGGATTATCCATAGCTGAAATTAGCAATACCTTGTCCATTATGATGGGTAGTGCTTATGTTAATGATTTTGTAGACAGAGGACGAGTTAAAAAGGTTTATGTTCAAGGCGATGCAAATTATAGAATGACTCCTGATGCTTTGAATAGTCTTAGCTTTAAAAATAATATGGGTGAAATGGTTCCTTTTACCTCCATTGCTAAGGTAGAGTGGACAACAGGCCCTGCCCTCTTAGAGCGTTATAATGGTATTCCGGCAGTGGAAATTCAAGGAGAGCCTGCTCCCGGAGTAAGCTCAGGTGAAGCCATGCAAATTATGGAGGACATTGTGACCTCCCTTGGCGGTGGATATACTGTTAGTTGGACAGGTATGTCTTATGATGAACAGCAAGCAGGTAATCAAACTTTAATTGTTTTGGCTTTGTCGGCTTTAGTTGTATTTTTATCTCTGGCTGCCCTTTATGAAAGCTGGTCTATTCCTTTCTCTGTTATTTTGGTAATTCCCATTGGTATTTTTGGAGCTGTTCTTGGAGCTACAGTCTTTAGCTTTACAAATGACGTTTATTTCCAAGTGGGTATTTTGGCTACCATGGGGCTTTCGGCCAAGAACGCCATCTTGGTGGTGGAATTTGCTAAAGAGCTTATGGAAAAAGAAGGCAAAAGCATTAGGGCTGCCGCTTCAGAAGCAGCAAAACTACGTCTTCGCCCAATTATTATGACTTCCTTGGCCTTTGGACTTGGGGTTTTACCCATGGTCATAGCCAGTGGAGCGGGCGCTGTTAGCCAACAAACCGTTGGAACAGCAGTTTTTTATGGCACAGTAACAGCAACCTTACTTGGTATTTTCTTTATTCCTGTTTTCTTTGCTCTTGTGGCAATTTCCATGGGAATTATCTTTAGAAAATTACCTATACGTCACATTTTCGATATTAAGTAATTGTGCTAAATTGTTCTTGGGAGAGAGCAAACAATTTTAACGAAGAATGCTTTAGATTAAAACAATGGCAACTGATATACTTCTAAACGCAAAAAACATTAATCTCAACCTACTAAATCGCTCTTGGACAGTTTTGCGAGCTGATATGGAAGTCCTATGGGATGAAATGGTTGAAACTTCACAAGATAAAGCAAAACTTTCAAAGTGGCTTGAAGATGAGCGCCTACCATATTATGCAGAGCTGTGGGCGTCTTCTTTGGCTTTATGTAATTGGCTTGGAAAAATTCAAAAGGAAATACAAGGTAAAAACTGCCTTGATTTAGGTTGTGGACTTGGACTAACTACTCTTTGTGCCAGTTATTTGGGAGCAAAGGTTTTAGGGGTTGATTATGAAGAAAATGCCATAATTTTGGCCAAAAAAAATGCTGAAATAAATGGTTTTGTTCTTGGTAATGGGCTGAGTTTTCAAATGATGGATTGGCGAGAGCCTAATATAAGTCCAAATTCTTTTGACTTTATTTGGGCAGCAGATATTGTTTATGAACGAAGTTTTATTAATCCCATTATTGACTTTCTAGAATACGCTCTGAAACCCAAGGCAAAATTTTATATTGCTGAGCCGGGTAGAAGCATTTTTGATGATTTTCCAAGGGAACTAATCAGGCGTAAGTTTCAAGTGAAAAAAGTTCATTTTGAAAAAACAAAATTAATAGAACCCTATGTTCCGGAAGCGTCTGTTAATATATGGGAAATTTATAAACACAATTTTTAATTTTTTTATAAGAAACTTTGCCATATAGTAATTTCAGATGAAATTACTATAAAAAAACTATGCAGAATTTATTTTTAGGATAACAATGTATTTTATCAAGATATTTATTTTATGTTTCATTATTTTTTACGCCAAGCCAAGCTTTGCCCTTGAAACTTTTAATGGTTATACTTCATGGTATGGGCCATGGTTTCACACCAGAACCACTGCTAATGGGGAGCAATACGATATGTATGGAATAAGTGCAGCCCATAAAACCTTGCCCTTTGAAACATTAATCAGAATAACTCATTTAGAAAACAAACGCTCCACTGTAATCAGAATAAATGACAGAGGCCCTGTTGCACCCATATTAATCACTGATTTATCGCATGGAGCAGCCATGGGCCTTGATATGGTAGAAGAAGGCAAAGCTTATGTGCAATTTGAAATAGTGGGCAATAAAAAAGGTCTTCTTACCAAGGGTGAAAGTTTTTTTCTAAATCTTGATGATAGTCTTACTGTTGAAAACAAAGATTTAGCAAAAGATAAACTTATAAATCAAAGTGCTTATTTTCAAGAAGTTTTAAACTCCATTCACGCTCAAAATAAAATTAAGAAGAATTTAACAAAGCTATATGCTGTAGGTTTAAATAAAGCTACAGAACTACTTGTTGAAGTTGATAATAATCTTTGTTTAGGCCCATTTGAAAATTTTCTAGAAGCAGAAAAACTCTATTCCAAACTAGCCACCATTTACCCCCACGCCTCCATCTGGCTAAAGCCTAGTGCAAAGGCCAGAAAACTTATTTTATATTAGTTAGTGCTGAAAAATGTGATAGTATATAGTTAATAAAAAAAATATTAACTATATGTTTTAATGACTTTCAACATGGGCTAGATAGATTTTGGCACGGTGTTTGCAGAAAGCATAATACGAAGCAGAATTAATTAAATTTATGTCAGATAGTTGACACTTATCCTATTTCTGCGAGGAGCTATTATGCAAAATTCCATGTTTTCAGGTTTGTTTGGTTCACTTAGCACTGAACACCGTATGGCTATGATTAGTAATAATTTGGCCAATGTGAATACCACCGGCTATAAACCGGATACAGTTTCCTTTAAAAATACCATGATTTATTTTGCTCATGATTTTATTCGTGAACCCTTGGAGAATTTGCGTTCTGAACCATTATTCCCCGAAGCTTGTTTGCGCTCACGAACCAGAATTGGTGAAGTGGAAACTGATTTTTCTCAAGGAAGTATGCAATATACAGGTAATAAGTTGGACGTTAGCATTGTGGGAGAAGGCTTTTTTAGAGTCAATTCCGGAGAGAGTGAATTTCTTACCAGAGCAGGAAACTTCACAAAAGATGCTAACGGAAATTTGGTAACTCAGCAAGGTTTTACTGTGCAAGGACAAGGTGGGCCCATAAGCATACCTGCCAATGCCTCCAATATATATATTAATACAGAGGGCAGAATTTTTGCCGATGAAGCAGAAGTTGGGCAAATTGATATTGTGACTCTTGAAGATTTACAATCCTTGAAAAAAGTTGGTAGCAATTTATATCAAGCACCCGAAGGAGCTGAGTTTAATGATCCTCGGGAAAATAATACTAAAATTAGTCAAGGTTATACTGAAGCTTCTAAGGTAAATGCAGTTTATGAAATGGTGAAAATGATTGAAGTTCAGCGTTATTTTGAAGCCCAACAAAAAACCATGAGTACGGCAGATCAAGTGGATAGTATAACCACGAATGTGGCCAAACCAAGATAATTTAATATTTGTGATATTAATTTAAATATTATAACAGTGAGGATATTTATATGATGCGCTCATTATGGTCTGCGTCCACAGGTATGCAGGCACAGCAGTTAAATATTGATGTAATTTCAAATAACTTAGCCAACGTAAATACATCAGGCTTTAAGAAAAGTCGAGCAGAGTTTGAAGATTTGATGTACCAGACTTTGAAAATTGCAGGAACTCCAACGGTTGGTGATCAACAAATTCCTGTTGGCATTCAAATTGGTATGGGGGTGCGCAATGTTTCCGTGCACAAATTCTTCTCTCAAGGTGATTTTCAAACCACAGATAATCCACTGGACATTGCCATTGAGGGCGAGGGATTTTTCCAAGTTCAAGTGGGTGAAGATCTTATGTATACCAGAGCAGGGGCTTTTAAACTCAATTCCGATGGGGTAATTGTAAATGCCAATGGTTATATTTTACAACCTGAGTTTGCAGTTCCAGCCGAAACCCGCTCCATTGCCATTTCAGAAAATGGCGACATTGTAGCTCTTGACGGCCAATCCAATGAAATAGCGGCTGCTGAAATTCCATTATATACTTTTGTTAATGAGGCAGGCCTTGATTCAAGGGGTAGAAATCTATATATGCCAACTCAAGCTTCTGGCGATGCAGTGCAAGGTGTTCCCGGTGAAGAAAATGTGGGAACTTTGGCACAGGGATTTTTAGAAATGTCCAACGTGGAAATTGTAGAAGAAATGGTAAATATGATTGTGGGACAAAGAGCCTATGAAATGAATTCTAAAGCCATTCAAACTTCTGACTCCATGCTTCAAACCGCCATAAGTGTGAAACGAAACTAATATTTAACTTAGTGGTGGAGGTTCTTATGTTCTTTAATTTGACAACTCAAAGTAAAAATACCTATAGTCATATTTTTGACAAAAATATTTTAAGCTCCGTTTTGTTGGCTTTGATTATACTTTTATCTAGCATGGTTGGACAAGTCAATGCTCAACCAAATGCCATAAATCCAAATATTAAAAGTTCAAAATATAGCCAAGATTTATTACAAGGGGGCTGGAAGATTAAAATATTTGATGCGGCCATTGTGCGAGGCGATACAGTATACCTTAGTGAGATAGCAGAACCTCTTGGTGATATAAGCAATTCCCAATGGCAAGAATTAGCTTCCACACCTCTTTGGGCTGCCCCAACTCAGATAGGTAGGCCATTTCAAATCAATAAGCAAAGGCTTTTAGGTGCTCTTAGGCAATACCTTGGAATGTATGCAGATTACTGCATTTTACCAAACTCCTTGGCCATTCAAAAGGGAGGTGCGGTAATTTTAGAAGATGAACTTAGAAACTTGGTTTTACAACGTCTTACACCTCAAATCAATAGCCTTGGTGGCTACAGTGATTTGACGGAATTTAGACTACCTCCATATATTTTTATTTCCCATGCCTCACAAAATATTATTTTAGAGCCAACTGAGGTAAAGGCTGGACGTGTTAATTTACGTTTTGGCATACAAGAAATAGATGGCAGTGTAGTTAAACGCTTTAGTGGTTCCACTTTCCTTAATTTATGGGTCGATGCGCCAACTTTAAATCGTCCCATGAATAAAGGAGAGCAAGTAACTGTCAATGATATTGTGCACAAATCTGTCAACCTTGCTTACCAAGGCAGTGATATTTGGGACGGCAGGGGTGGCCCTTGGCAATTGGCTCGCTCCATGGGAACAGCAGAAGCCATTACCACAAGTGATTTGCAAGCCCTTTCAGCCATTCACAAAGGTGATAAGGTGTACTTGGTATACGAAAAAGGCAATATTAGGCTTAGTGTTGTGGCAGAAGCCATGGAAGAGGGCAGTTTGGGAGATCTTGTTTTGGTTAGAAATGTGGATTCAAAAAAGCAAGTTTATGCCATGGTTAGAGATGAAAATACTGTAATTTCTAGGTAGAAATTTAAAAGAGGGGAATATATGAATATTCAAAATAAGACAAAACTAAAAACCTTGGCACTTGGAATAAGTTTGCTTACGCTAAATGCTTGCACTGCCGCTTCCGAATCTCCACAAATAACTCAACCTGTTGCCCAGCCCTTAGTATATCAAGAACCTGCTCCACATTATAATAATCCTGGCAGTATTTATAATGCCAGCACTTACCGTTCAATCTATGAAGATGGAAGAGCTAGAAGAGTTGGTGATATTGTGGTCATCAATGTGATGGAAACCTCATTTGCCAGCCAAAGTGCAGACACAACAACCAATAGGGAAACCACCATGGAGGCCGGTATAACATCACTTTTTGGCGTTACAAGTTTGTTTAATCAAATTCCTATCGGTGCAGGTGAGCCAGGAGTTGGCCTAGACTCCAGTAGCGAGTTTGAAGGAGATGGCAGCACCAATCGCACCAGTTCAATTTCAGCCACCTTGGCCGCCAGAGTAATTAATGTGCTTGGCAATGGCTTAATGGAAATTGAGGCAGTCAGAGAAATTAAGGTTAACAATGAAACACAATATATGGTAGTAACGGGTTTAGTTCGTTCAAGAGATATTAGCCCAACCAATACAATTGACTCAACTCAAATTGCCAATGCTAAAATTGAATACTATGGTCAAGGGGTAATTTCTGCAAAGCAAAAACCTGGCTGGTTGGTAAGATTTTTAGATGCCGTTTCACCGTTTTAGTAGTCAGTATTGAAAATGTAACAAGATATTGTATATAAAAATAATATAGACAAAAGAACAAAAAATCTGCAAGAAACAAGCACAGAATGTGCAACTTTCTTGCAGATTTTGAATTTAAGGCATTTAAAAAAAATCTCAATCACGAAATGCTCTAAACTCATCCCTCAAGCATAGGCTAGTCAAAGCCGAGCATCTAATTTCCGAGGGCTAAAAATTTATTTAATTCCTCAATACTATCTTGATGCAGACCTAATTTATCCATAGTTCTTCCCACTGCAAAAAAATCTGTTTCAGGTGCTAAGGTTGCAAAAAGACAAATTAGGCTGTTTACAATGGGAGTGGGCAAATTAAACTGTTTTCCTAAACTGGAAATAAAGATTAAACATTCCTGAACATCTTCGGTAATAAAACGCATATTTCCATCTATTCTGGCAGAAATATTCCAATGGGTGCGCATTTCTAAAACTTCATCTTGTGGCATTCCAAAGCGCTTTTCAATGACTTCAATGGGTGAGGTTTCAACACAAGAAAAGGCCTTTAATAAATCTCCAAGTTCCCTGTCAAGGGCATACATGGCCTTATTTACGCAAGGTGAATAAGCATCTTTATAGAAGTTAAAATTCCCATCAGCTTTTTCAATGGTGCTAAGACTCATAAGCATGGGAAGAATATGTGCTGTTATATTGCTATTACAAATGGCCAACTCTAGAATATTGTGCATGGCGTGGGATTCTGGATAGAATTTTTTAAATATATTTAAGGCTTTTTCAGTATTTTCCGCCGGCATGGCACTTAGGCCCAAATTACCTGTACGCCTATAAACATACACACTATCTTCCCCTTGCCTGCGCACTGCATAAGGCAAAGTTATAATTTCTGCTAAGAGGGAATTTTTATGGGAGTTTTTTATTTTATTATATAAGAAAAGTGAACCCATATTGCCTGTATAGTAAAAAATATGTTGGCCATCTTGCAAAATAGGAACTAGTAAATTGGCAATTTTTTCATGGGAAGCAGAGTGGGTAACAATAAAAATACAATCCACACCTGCAATGGCCTCTGCTATATTTGTTGTGACAAGATTTAATTTAGCTTGCCCAACTCTGGCATTACCTTCAATATTAATGGTTTTTGTTTCTTTAATTGACTTTATACTTGCTTGGTATTCTTCAAATTCAAATAGGTTGACAGAAAAACCGGCTAAAGTTAGATCCGCCGCCATGGAAAAACCACCATTTCCTGCACCAATAATGGCAACTTTATTCATATTTACCTCCTTATGTATAAATTGAAACCTTTGCACAATTCATTGCACAAAGGTTTCTCTTTATAAGTTATTCAAAAAATTTATCCCAGATAAAATGGCACTTCATCGCAGTTGAGGGCCGTAGAACAAATCAGGCAACCATGTTACCCAGTCATTGTAGAAACAAAAGAGCACCAACATAGCCATAAATGGAATAAGGAAGGGTAAAACACCCACAGAAGCATCTTCCACTTTTGCGCCTGCTATACGTGAAGCAATAAATAAGTTTCCGCCCACAGGTGGAGTGCAAAAGCCAATTTCACAAGTTAGAGCAATAAATACACCAAAAAATACAGGATCAATACCATATTGTACCACAACAGGGAGAAGCACAGGGGCAAAAATAACCACTTGCGCCATGGAATCGGCAAACATTCCTACAAAAAGGAAGATTAGGGCACAACAAAGTAAAACACCGGCCGGTGAATCGGTAATTGATGAAATGGCATTGTAAATGGCAGTGGGAATTTCATAAAAGGCCAATAGCTGTGAGAAGGCAATGGTTGGGGCAATAATCAACATAATTCCACCAAATAGAGCAGTATGCTTAATTGCCATTCTAATGTCATGTAAAGACAGTTGCTTATAAATAAATCTTCCCACAAATAAAGTATAGAAAACTGTTACTCCGGCGGCTTCTGTTGGTGTAAACAGTCCTGAATAAATTCCCCCAAGAATTAAAATAGGGGTAAAGGCTGCCCATTTTCCGTCCCAAAGGGCTTCAAGAAATCTCTTAAAACTAAATTCTCCGGCTCCTTGGTAATTATTTTTTACAGCACAAACTCTTACAACAACCATAAGGGCAAGCACCAAAATAATTCCTGGCAAAACTCCTGCTAAAAATAACCTAGGAATTGATTCCCCAGCCACGAGGGCATACATAACCAGCATATTGCTTGGGGGAATCATTGTGCCAAGTGCTCCACTACTGGCCACAACTCCACTGGCAAACTTTGATGAGTAATTTCTTTTTTGCATAGCCGGAATGGTGATTGAGCCAATGGCGGCAGCAGTTGCTGAACCTGAACCTGAAAGGGAAGCAAAAAAACCACTGGCTAAAACACTAATTTGTCCAAGTCCACCCTTGGTAGAACCTACCATAACTTCAGCAATGGTAATAATTTTTTCGGCCATTCCGCTTTTGAGCATTAAACTTCCGGAAAGAATAAACAGTGGAATTGTCATAAGCGGGAAAGGTTCAAAAGCTTGATAAGCTGTTTGAGCAAGCATTCCAAAGGGTAAATCTAAAAAATACAATCCAACAGCAGTTGCAAGCAATGAACCTATAGGAATTGGAACGCTCATTATGATTGAACCTAAAAAAACAATGAGCATCATATTTCTTCCAAACTCTTCCATAATATCCTCGTAATAATTATAAACTTTTGGTTAAACAGGTAGTTGCTTACAACCTTGCTTGATCCATCTATAGTAAAACTGTAACATTCTAAACGACATCAGAGCAAAAGCAAAGGGTATAACAATATGTGGTATACTTTGGTCAATCCCTAATGAGGGTGAAATCATTGGTTGCTCTATTAGTAAAGCCACATAGTCAGCTCCAACAATGACCATAAATATATTAAACCCAAGCCAAATTGCATCAGCTAAAAGCACAATTGCAAGTCCAAAATAATGTGGTAGCCTTTGCACCACAATTAAAATACGCATTTGTCCTTTGGCGTGCACACACATGGCCGCTCCAATATACATGGACCAAATCATTCCATAAACGGCAACCTCTTCCGCCCATGCTATGCCGGTTCCAAAAATAAAACGCACTGCAAACTGCAAAAAAACTCCAAGAGCAACCGCTGCAATGCCTATGGCACAGACTACTTCTTCAAAGTAAACATCTAACCACTTTAGTATTTTAGAAATAATTTCCATATCTTATCCTGTGCAACTAAAATTCAAATTTTTAAATATTATGAAAAATTTGTTTAGGCTGTAAAACCTCTGTTTTTTGAGGCAGAGGTTTTACAATAGTATGGTGTTAAACTCAAAACTATAATGTACGCATTTTCTCAACCAAGGCTTTGAACTCAGCTCCCTTTTGAGCGGCGAACATATCTTGAACTTTTTGAGCAGCTTCAATAAACTTAGTTCTGTCAGGTGTTGTCATATTCATGCCTTTAGCCACAAGTTCTTCACGAATTTTTTTAATATTATTCATTACAACATCATCAACATAAGCATTAGCTTCAGCTGCAGCTCTTTCTAATTGCTTTCTTGTTTCAGGGCTAATTTTTTTCATGAAGCGTTCACTTACACAAAGGGGACTAAAAGCCAAGAAGTGCTCAAGCACAGTGAGGTTTTTAGCGATTTCATAAAACTTCATTTGTAAAATAACAGAAGTTCCATTGTCGCCGCCGTCCACTGTTCCGGTTTGAAGAGCTGAAGGTGTTTCAGACCAAGCCAAAGGAATTGGCTCAGCACCAAAGGCTTTAAATGTTTCAATCATAACTTCGTTTTTAGGAACGCGATATTTTAAACCGGCAAAGTCTTCAAAGCTATTAATAGGTCTTTTAGTATTATACAAATCACGAGCATCAATAGCTCCATAAGTTAAAATAGCAACTTTGGTTTTGGCTTCAAATTCAGTGAAGAATTCTTTTACAAAATCAGTACGCAATACACTTTGCATATGCTCTAAGGATTTAAAGAGGTAAGGAAGAGCAAAAATATCCATTAAAGGATAGTGAGGAGATAGGGTAGTCATACTGATTTGATAAGCATCAATAGTTCCAAGTTGTAGACTTTTGAAAGCTGCATCTTCTGTGCTAATTTGAGCTGAATGAAAATTTCTAACCTCAACTGCACCATTGGTATATTTTTCAGCCAATTCTTTGAATTTTTCAGCAAAGATTCCATAGGAATGGGAAGGTGGAGTGGAATAGCCAAGGCGCATTAACACTTTTTCTTGGGCAAGGGAGCTTGTTGCAAAGCTAAGAACAGCTAGAGCTGACAATAATAAGGAAAATAATTTTTTCATAATTTTTACCTTTGTTGTTTATTAGGTTTAACACAAATAGCAATTTCAAACTCAAGGGCAGAAATTACCACAAGCCTATAATATTACATGGTAAGTACCATTTTAATATTTTTTACTACATTTTTTCTTGTGAAGTAAATCTGAGGGTTTGTCCATGGCAATAAATATTTTCATCACCTTCACAATAAGCTATTTTTCCGTTTACTAAAACAGCTTGTATACCCTCTGGGTGGTTTTGGGGATTTTTTAAATCAGCTATGGTTTTTAATCTATCCTTGTTAAATATCATAATATCAGCATAGTAATTTTGATAGAGCAGTCCTCTTTCTTCAATTCCCAGTTGCCATGCCGGAATGGCTGTAACTTTGTGAATGGCATTTTCAATGCTAAGAGTTGGTTTTTCATTGATTACAAAATTTTTCATAAATACTGCAAACCAGTCATAGGTGTTTGGAGAAAAAATAATATCCTTAAAAAATCCATCTTTGGCCATACCAACCACATCGGAAACCACAGATGAGCACTCGTCTTGAATGGCTAGAGCTATATCTTCAAGGCTAAAAGCATTACTGGTTAGCACCAGAGCAGAAAAATTAGGAGCTTCAGCGGCAAGCAAAGCACAAAGCATTTCAAAGCCTGAAAGATTATTCTTCTTGGCCAGCTCGGCAATTGAATTGCCACGCAAATCAGCATTAACTTTTGAGCCAAATAAATAAATTCTGTCCCACTTATCTTGATGTGCCAATTGCCAAATGGGGTTGGGATTTTGCTTTAATTTAGCTCTTCCTTCCACACTTTCAAGTAAGGATTTGAGCTCTTCCACCGCTAAGTTTTGGGCCCAAAGTGGCATTAGGGCTATGGCATTTGTGTGATTCCATTCAGAAGGCATTATGTCTGCCACCACATGAAAACCTTGACTTCTGGCCCTTCTGATGTTGGCATAAAGTTCAGCCATGGTATTTTCATAGCAACCATATTTGGGATTAATATGAGAAATTTGCAGTCGTGCTCCGCTTGCTCTTGTGACATCTAGCACTTCATTTAGAGCTGTCAAATAATATTTATCACGATTGCGAGTATGGCAAGAATGTAAGGCATTATGTTTACTTAGCACTTTGCAAAATGCTTCAAGTTCATTCATTTCCGAAGCTTTGCCTGGATTGTATTCAAGTCCTGTGGATAAACCAAAAGCTCCCTCTTGTACAGATTTATCAAGTAACTCAACCATGTTATTCAGTTCATCTTCGCTTGGCTTGCCAATGGGATCTTCCATTATGGCATCACGCAAGTTGGCATGGCCCACATAACTACCTAAGTTTGTGCCAAGTTCAAGCCCATCAAGGGTTTCTAAATATGATTTAAAGCTTGTCCAAGTTGGATTACAGCCATAAAAGGTTTTTTTGGCAATTGTTTTTTGTGATTTTTCGTTTAATGGGGCAAAGCTATAACCGCATAACCCTGTAATTTGTGTTGTAACACCTTGACGCACTTGAGAAACAAAACGTCCATCTTGAAAAACTGCCATGTCACTATGGGTGTGTACATCAATAATTCCCGGGCAAACATAGGCATCTTTTGCGTCAATAACTTCTTTAGCTGAAAAGTTTTTTAAATCTCCAATGGCTGAGATTTTATCACCAATTATTCCTAAGTCAGCACTATAAGCTTCTCTACCACTACCATCAATAATCAAACCATTAATAATTAAAACATCAAACATCATACACTTCTTCAACTAAAAATTAATCACATATATTTTGAAGCAAACTTCAAAATTCCAAACCTAGCTATAAGTAATTTTCCAAAAAAACACTTAAATTCAATTTGTAGTTTTGTAACATTCATATCTCTTTTTTTCAAGTATTTTTAATTAATTTAATAAAAAAATACTGAAAAACAATAATAACAAGATGATAGGTGAGCGACATTATAAATGTTGCTATTAATACATTATACTTTAAACACATATAAGATATTAAATCACTTTATTTGTAAATTCTGCATAGTAAATTGTGTAGGACTTTTGGTCATCAATACTTTTTTGGCTTGACGGTATGCAATTTCTTCTGTAATTTTGCAAATCACGAGAGCTTTGCATTATTTATATTGCAAAGTTGTTTAGAAAAATTGAAACTGGTGAAAAAATAATAGGGCTTATTTATGAGTTTAACCAAAAAACAGGAGTGCTTATGTTATTATCCGAGAATGAATTAAAAGAACTTGGCTTTAAAGTTCTGAAAAACTCAAATGTAGCGGAAGATGTAGCCAATATGGTTAGTGAAGCCTTAGTTTTGGCTGAACTTGACGGAGTTTCTTCCCATGGTTTTTCTCGTATTCCTTATTATGCAGATCAAGCCCTTTGTAAGAAAGTAGATGGCCACATTAAACCAGTGTTAAAAGAGCTTTCACCCTCTGCTCTTTATGTTGATGCCAAGCACGGCTTTGCTTTTCCGGCAATTAATTTGGGTTTGGAAAAAGCCGTGGAAATGGTAAAAAAAACAGGTATTGTCATGCTTGGCATTGGCCATTCCCACCACTGTGGTGTGGCAGGGCAATATGTGGAACGCCTAGCCAGACAAAATTTAGTTAGCTTAATGTTTGCCAATACTCCAAGTGCCATGGCTCCCTTTAATGGTTCCATATCCACTTTTGGCACAAACCCTCTAGCCTTTGGCTGTCCACGAAAAAATGATAATCCAATTTTAGTTGATATGGCGCTTAGTAAGGTTGCTAGGGGAAAAATATTAGCAGCCAAACATCAAGGAAAATCCATTCCTGATGATTGGGCTATTGACGCTGATGGTAATCCCACCACAGACCCTGAAAAAGCCCTAGGTGGTTCAATGTTAGCCATTGCCGGAGCTAAAGGTTCTGCCCTTGCCCTCATGGTTGAAATATTGGCTGTGGCCATAACCTCATCTTCATTTGCTTATGAGGCAAGTTCATTTTTTGATACAAAGGGTGGACCTCCAAATATTGGACAGTTTTTTGTTATAATTGACCCATTTATTATGAATAATGGATTTTTTGAGCGTATTGATGACCTTGTGGGCTTTATGCTGGCTCAAGACGGTGTTCAATTACCCGGCGATAGAAGGTATAAACTTAGAGAAAAGCTCAAAAAAGAAGGCATAAATATTCCAGATGTGCTTTATGAAGAACTTATAATTAGAGCAAAATAAATTAATCTTCCCTCGTATTTTTAGGAAAAATATGTTACCATACCACAATATAGATCCGGTTGCTTTTTCTGTTGCCTCTTTTGATGTGCATTGGTACGGCATTATGTACTTGTTTGCCTTTCTTGGGGGCTGGCTTTTATTGCGCGTAATGGCCAACTATAAACATTCAAAATTTACCGCTCAAGAAGTGGAAGATTTAATGTCATGGCTTATTTTAGGAGTTTTGCTCGGCGGACGGCTTGGTTATATAATTTTTTATGATTTACCAAGTTATATAAACTCACCACTTGAAATTTTCCAAGTTTGGAAAGGTGGAATGTCTTTCCATGGAGGATTTTTAGGGGTTTTATTTGTGCTCTTCCTTTGGGCTCGCAAACATAAGAAAAATTTCATTGATTTAACCGACTTTATTGCACCGGCTGTGCCCTTGGGGATATTTTTCGGACGTATTGGCAACTTTATTAATGGTGAACTTTTTGGCCATCAAAGCAATGTGGCATGGGCTATGTTTTTCCCAAGCGGAGGGCCATTCCCAAGGCATCCAAGTCAACTTTATGAAGCTATTTTAGAGGGCTTACTACTTTTTATAATTCTTTGGGTCTTAGCCCTAAAACCTAGAAAACGTGCTTATATTTCAGGGGCTTTTTGTCTATTTTATGCTATATTTCGTTCTTTTTGTGAACTATTTAGAGTCCCAGATGTACAATATGGTTACTTCCTAAACTATCTCACCATGGGGCAAATATTATGTATTCCCATGTTTTTACTTGGAATTTATTTAATTAGAAGAGCTAAAAATAGCCAAGCAAAATAGTCATGAATATTGAAATTATCTCCCTTTTTATTTTTTGCGGTATGCTCTCAGGATTTTTTTCCGGTTTGCTTGGTATAGGGGGCGGTCTTGTGGTTGTTCCCTTGCTAAGTGTTATTTTTGAATATATTTATGGAAATAATTTTCAATATTTAACCCACATGGTTGTGGCCACCTCTCTTTCTGCTTCTATCTTCACTTCTCTAGCAAGCCTAAAAGCCCACTCAAGGAAAAAAGCTGTAAATTGGCCTATTATTAGGCAAATGTTTGTTTATATCTTGCTTGGCACAGTCCTTGGTGTTTTTTTGGCCTCCTTTATTTCTTCCCATTTATTAGGCTCTATTATTGTGGCATTTTTATTTTTTGTTGCTACCCAAATGTTTTTTAACCTCTATCCAAAACCTAAACGCCAAGACTTTAGTTCTTTATTTTACCATACCATGGGAACAATCTTGGGCTTTATTTCAAGCTTAGTGGGGTTGGCTGGAGGAAGTTTATTTGTTCCATTTTTAAACTATATTGGGCTTGATATGCACAAGGCTGTGGGAACTTCCACCGGACTTGCTTTGGCCATTGCCTTGGCAGGTTCTGTAGGCTATATTATAATTGGACTTGAACAGCCAAATTTACCAAGCATGACCATAGGATATTTAAATATTTTTGCCATGCTTGGCATTGCACTGCCAAGTGTAGTTATTGCACCCCTTGGCGTTAAAGTTTCACACGCTCTTTCCGTAAAAATGCTAAAAAAAGTTTTTGCCATCTTCTTATATGTTATAGCCACTAGAATGTTTTTATCATACTGGTATTAGTATTTTTTCACCTTGTTCCAATTCAAAAAACACTAGACAGTTATAATATTTTTCAGCACCGACTATTTATAGAACTACTCTAAAAAGTAAAGTTTTTTTTGGAAAGGGGG
>CAYJHF010000013.1:0-22007 GCA_964369905.1 uncultured Mailhella sp.
CTTTTTTCTGTGTGATAATTTAGTAAAAATTAAATAAAATTTCTAATTTTATATGAAACTTTGCTGAAATTCTCTATGAAGGACTCTTAATTTAGAAGAAACATTGTTTTTATCGAAGGTAAAATATGACACGCGATGAACGTAAAATATATGGAGTTTTCTCTTCACAGGAAATTCGCAAGGTAGGAACAGGAACTACAACCAGAAAAGTTGTTTCAAAAGTATTCTGGTTTGTGGAAGAATTAGATGATGGGAATATTTCATTACAATCCATCAATGCCAACTACATTCCAACAGGAAACAAGAGAACCATCGATAAGGAAACACTGCTAGCAAATTATTTTCCTGAGCCTGAGTATTATACCAGTCAGGTTTATCCAAAAATGAAAGAATTAGACGAAAAAATTGATGATGCCGACCAGCATAGAAAAAAAGGTGAACTGTTCACAGCTGAATTTCAATATGATAATGCCTTACAAATTGATGTGGAAAATGTTAGAGCAAACTTTGGTATAGGCTTGACTTATCTTGATCGTGGAGATTCTGAAAAGGCCAGTAATATTTTTGATAGGCTGATAAACCTTGAGGGAACATATAAGCCAGAGCACAAACACTTATTTAATGAATTTGGTATAAACCTTAGAAAAACAAAGCTTTATAAAGAAGCCTTGGTTTATTATGAAAAAGCTCTTGAGCTAAATAGTGAAGATGAAAACCTGCATCTCAATATTGCAAGAGTACAGTTTGAGCTTAAACAAATCAATAGTTGTTATGAAAGTCTTGAAAAAGTATTGAGCTTAGATCCGAAACATGAAATTGCTATAAAGTTTGCCACTTGGCTTCACTCTAAAAAACTAATCACCAAGGAACAGTTTAATAATATTGTTCCTTCCGCAGAAAAAGAAAAAACAAACCACAATGAGGAAAGCTCAGACAGTGCACAGCCTCAAGGTGAGTCGGAATAATTTATTATGAAAACTTGGGTGCAAAGAATAAGAGAGGATAATGAAAATATGCCTCAAGGATTTGGCAACCAAGTTGGCTTATCTTCCCTTGGAGCTAAAATTTTGTGGAACAGAGGCATTAGCACCGAGGAAAATATTACAAAATATTTAAACCCCAGTCTAAAATATTTGGAGCAGCCAGATCAATGGCCAAATGTTACAAAGGCCGCTAATTTATTAGTGGATAATGTTTTGGCAGGAAAAAAATTGTTGATTTGGGGTGATTATGATGTTGATGGTATTACAGGTGTATCCGTAGCCTTAGAGGTTTTTAACCACTATAATATTTTTCCATTGTGGCATTTGCCGGAAAGGTTTTCTCAAGGTTATGGTCTAAATGAAGAATATATTGAAAAACTTTGCAATGATGGGGCCGAAATTTTATTAACTGTGGATTGTGGAATTTCTGATTTTAAAGAAATTGAAAAAGCACTTCTGCATAACATGATTGTAGTTATTTCCGATCACCACGTTTCCCCCGAGAATTTACCAAATGCCCACGCTATATGTAGCCCCCATTTGTCAGCTTGTCCTTGTGACAGCTTGGCAGGGGTTGGAATGGTGTTTTTTTTAATGGCTGAAGTCAATAAAATCTTGAGTGCAAAACTAAATATTCCAAAATTTGATATGCGCCAATGTTTGGATTTGGTTGCTCTTGGTTCATTGGCTGACATGGTTCCTTTAGAAGGGCAAAATCGCATTTTAGTGAAAAATGGTTTACTAAAAATAAAACAATCGGATCGAATAGGACTTGCGGCACTGAAATCTGTAGCTAATTTGAATATAAATGACAGTCTTTCTGCTCGCCAAGTTGTTTTCACATTGGCTCCACGCATAAATGCAGCAGGGCGTATGGACGATCCTAAAATCTGTGTTGAGCTTTTTACTTGCAACGAAAAAGAAAAAGCCGTGCAGTTGGCCTTAAAACTAGATCGGTATAATGAACAAAGAAAATTGATTGAAAGACAAATTACAGAAGAGGCTATTGTTCAAGCTGAGGAGCAAAAAGAATTTCCTGTTATTTTTGTGCGTCAAGAAAATTGGAATCAAGGAATAGTTGGAATTGTGGCCTCACGTCTTGTGGAGTCTTACGCTAAGCCGTCCTTTGTTTTTAGCAAGGAAAATAATTTTTGGAAAGCCTCAGCACGTTCCATTCAAGGCTTTGATTTACACTCAGGACTAGTTAACTCTGCCAAATATTTGCAAGCTTTTGGTGGACATAAAATGGCTGCTGGGCTTAAGGTTAGCGAAGAAAATTATGAAGAGTTTGTAAAGAGTTTTATTGAATATTTTGTGAACTTACCCAAGGAGCAAAAAAGTGGAAAAAAACTTTTTTTTGATTCCGAACTAAATTTTTCTGAGGCACTTGATCCTGATTTTAGGAATGAGATTTTTCAAATGCAACCTTTTGGAGTGGCTAATGAAGAGCCTGTGTTTTTATCGCCCCCACTACTTGTTACTTCTTATTCTTTGTTTGGGAATCAAAAAAATCATGTTAGGCTAAGTTTGCAAGACACAGTGACAAAGATTAGTTTAAATGTTAAATTGTGGCAACAAGTGGAAAATTATCCTAAAGCCATATTAAATAAATTTGTTCAAATTGTTTATAGTTTAAAGTTTGAAAATGTAGATGTACAAAGGGCTCAGTATATTAAAATTAAAGATTGGCAGTATTTTGACGATATATAAATAGGTATATGCCAAGAAATAGTTAAAAAAATATTATTGTTCAGAGGTCTTATGTTTAAAAAAATTTTTTTTACATTTTTTTTCTGCTTTGTTTTCGTTCAGAACTCCTATGCTCTTCGCGAGGATTTTAATTTTATCATTTTAGATGTTCCATTAGGTTGGAAAGTTGTTGAGAAAAAAGATAATGAATTAACTTTAACCAACCTAGATCAATCCGCACAATTTATTTATAAGATTATGCCTGTTTATGCTGTTACATTAAAACAATATGCTGAAGCAATAATGCGTGCCTATGGCGGTTATAGATTGAGAGAAGAAAAAAAAGGAATTTTTAGTTTTGATTTTATTGCAAATCAAATTCCAGCCACAACAACTGTGCAATTTTGTAAGGAAAATATGGCTTGTATACAAACTGCTGTTGGCCAAAGCGATGATTTTGTAGATTTATTTAATGCCGGTGAGTTGAAATAGTTTTTTATATTTAATTTACACTTACTTTAACCCATGCTGAGGGCATTTTATGTGTTTTTAGCAATAACTAAAGGGGTTTGCTTATGTTTGGTTCTATTACTCTTGGACAAAGTTATTCTTCAAAGGAATATAAAAATCTTGAACCTAAAATGCACATGAAATTGTTTGAATTGCAACTTAAGTGTGAAGAATTAAAAATTCCAATACTTATAACCATTGCAGGCCTTGATGGCACAGGAAGAGGTGAAATTGTTAACAGCTTATCCACTTGGTTTGATGCTAAAAAAATGAGAAATCATACTTTTTGGAATCCTACTGATGAGGCAAGAAATCGTCCTGAGGCGTGGCGTTATTGGATGAATTTACCAAAAGCCGGAGAAATTGGAATTTTCCTTGGGGGCTGGTATAGTGAACCCATTAGATTAGCAGCAACAAAAGAGATTTCAGAGGCTGAACTTTATAAAATTCTAAGTGAAAGAACGGAAATGGAGCGTATTTTATCCAATGATGATTATGTAATTATAAAATTTTGGCTTCATGTTGATGAAAAAGAGCATCAAAAAAGACAAAGTAAGAGGGTAAAGGAAAAAGGATCTTATCATTTTACGCCCTATGATGAAAAAAGTGAATCTGACTATTCCTCATTGGTCGAAACTGTTGCTAAAGCCATTCCTATGACAGACAGAGAATATGCTCCTTGGTGCATTATTGATGCTTTTGATAAGAATTTTAGAAATATTGCTGTGGCCAGAGCTTTGATTGAAAGCATGGAGCACGCCATTGCTAAAAAACTTGAAGTTCAGAATGGACAAAACACCAGTAAAAATCAAGATGATGAAAAAGATAAATCTAAGGAAAATATAATTGAAGAGCAAATTTCTCCTGAGCAAAAAGATGATTATATTACAATTTTGGACAGGGTAGATTTGACAAAAAGTTTAAGCAAACAAGATTATAAAGCACAGCTTGAAGAGTTGGAAAATGATATTTTTAAACTTACTTATCAAGCTTACCATGAAGGCATTTCCAGCACAATTATTTTTGAAGGTGGCGATGCTTCGGGAAAAGGTGGAGCAATTAGAAGACTTGGCAGTGCAATAGATGCTAGGATAACCAGAATTATTCCCATAAGCTCACCAACTGATGAGGAATTGTCCCGTCATTATTTATGGCGTTTTTGGCGTCACGTTCCTATGGCAGGTTATGTAACCATGTATGATCGTTCTTGGTATGGCAGAGTGCTTGTGGAAAGGGTTGAAGGTTATGCAAAACCTGAGGAATGGAAAAGGGCCTATTCAGAAATAAATGACTTTGAAAGCCAACTTGTGGATAATAAAAATATTTTAATAAAGTTTTGGCTTCATGTTTCAAGTGAAGAACAGTTAGCACGTTTTAAAAGCCGAGAAGAAACACCTTGGAAAAGGTATAAAATAACAGATGATGATTGGCGCAATAGAGAAAAAATGCCTAAGTATAAAATTGCCGCCGATGAAATGTTTATGCGCACCGACACAGTAAAAGCACCATGGCATATTATTTCTGCGGAATCTAAACTTTATGCAAGAATTGAGGTTATGAAAATATACAGAGAAGCCCTACGCAAAGCACTGGGCAAAAAAGTTGAGGAAATTGAGCCATCTGCTGAGCTTTTGCCTCTTGAAGAAAGCCTTGAACAAATCGAAGAAAAGGTAAAAAGCAAGAAGAAAAAGAAATAATGAACCTCTGCATTGTGCAAAGCTGACGCCTTTGCTTACAGCTTTGGATAGCCGATGCTCCAAAATCTTTTTTAAAATTCAAAATCTGCAAGAAAATTGCACCTTATGTGCTTTTTTCTTGCAGATTTTTTATGGAATTTTTCTAATTTTTTCCTTTGTAGCATTAGGTTATTCTGTTTTTAGTATTTGCTGATTTACTCACTTTTTAGGTTGGAAATTTTCTCTTCAAGTTGGCCAAGTTCTTCCAGCTGTTGTTCTGTGAGCAGTTTAATTTCATGCAGTTCTTTGAGTAATTCAGAAGCTTTTTGTCCATCTTCATAGGTTTGCGGTAGGGAAATTAAATTTTCCAGCTGGCTTTGTTTTTCTAAGCTTTTTTCAAGTTCCAGTTCAAGGTTTTCATAGGCAGTTTGCAAGGGTTTTAGTTGCTTTGAAAGTAAGTTTCTTTGATTGGCTTGCTCTCTTTTTAATTGCTTCATTTCCTCGCGCGAGAGATTTTGAGTGCTGATTAGTTCTTCATTTACATTTTTTGTATTTGCTTTAGTTGTGTTTTGAGTATTTTTATTAATGGTATTTTTAGCGTTCGCTTTTTGCAGCTTTCTGGCATTTTCATATTGTTCAAAACCTTGATCAAAAATTTTAAAACCCTTTGTTCCAATTTCCCACACTTCGTCAACAACTGTTGCAAGTAAATGTCTATCATGGGCAACAACAAGTAGAGTTCCATCAAAATGTTCAAGAGCATTAGTCAGGGCTTCCCGACTTTCCAAATCCAAATGGTTGGTTGGTTCATCAAGGATTAGAAAATTACAACGGGCAAGAAATAATAAAGCCAAGGCTAAACGACTGCGTTCTCCGCCTGATAAGGCATTGATTTGACGATCAAAATAATTATGCCCTAGCATAAATAAGCCTAAAACGCTCATTAGCTCTTCTTCAGTAGTTCTTGAGTCTGAAAGCCTACGCATTTCATTGAGCACAGAGTTGGCCAGATTAAATGTTTCGTCCTGTTGTTGACTGTAATAACCAAGCTTTGTGAGTGAGCCAACTTGAATATGACCGCCTGTCTTAGCAAGTTTGGAAGCTAATATTTTAAGTAAGGTTGATTTTCCACAACCATTAGGACCAACAAGACCAATGCGTTGTCCACGGTATAGAGTAAAGGTAAGGCTATCCCATAGCTTTGCTCCATCTGAAAACTGAAAATCTAGATCAGCTACAGAAATAATTACTTTCTCACTTCTAGCAGCAGAGGGCCACATAAAGGCCAGTTCTTTTCTCTTAGTTTCAGGCCTATATTGTTCCAATTCTTTTTCTAGCTTTTTGGCTTGTTTTTGGCGTGAAGAGGCTTGCCTTGCTTTGGTGGCTTTGGCTTTAAAACGTCTAATAAAGTCCATTTTGTGATCAATGGCTTCAGAGATTTTTTTAGCTTCCTTGGCTTTTTGCTCTTCAATTTCTTCTTGCATTTCAAGGAATTTAGAAAAACTTGCTTTTTTGAAAATTGGTTTTGAAGCTCCAAGGTATAGAATGTGGGTGCTTATATTATCCATGAACACCCTGTCGTGCGCTACAAATACCAATACTCCTGTATAATTTAATAAAAAATCTTCAAGCCATTCTACAGCCTCAAGGTCTAAGTGGTTTGTTGGTTCGTCAAGGAGTAAAATATCAGCTCCGGCCACCAAGACCCTGGCTAACTTGGCTCTCTCTCGCCACCCACCTGAAAGCTTTTTTAGGCTCAAATTCCATTTATCTTGGCTAAAACCAAGGCCTGTAAGTATACTTTGTGCTTTTTGTTCAGGGTTATAGCCAAATTGGGCTTCAAGCTCATGCTGAGTTAGCATTAGTTTATTAATGGTTTGTAAATCATTTATTTCTTGAGCTTTATCCCATTCTTGCCAAAAATTATTCCAATCGGGCAACGCAGATTTAACCCAAGTCATCAGAGGGATTTCAAGGTCATTTTCACTAATTATTTGTTCGACATAGCCAAGGCGAGAGTTTTTTGAGAATATTACTCGGCCAAAATCTGCCGGATTTGTTCCAGCCATAATTTGTATTAATGTTGATTTTCCACAACCATTAGGCCCACAAACACAAAGACGCATTCCGTCCACAATATCAAGGGAGAAGTCAGTTAAAATACTGCGACTACCGTAGGATTTTGAAATATTTTGTAATGTAATATTCATAACAATATTTTATTATGGCTTAACAAAACATTAATCAAGGTCATCATGGTCATTTAAGCCAAAATCTTCGCTTTGCTGTAAACGTTTTTGTCTAGCGGCAAATTGTTTTCTCTCTCTTGTGCCAAGGTTAAGATTTAAATCCCAATCTGCACTTCTTTCTTGATGCTTAGTAAAGACTAAAAAGCAAGTGTGGGCACACATTCTATCGGCCGGACGCAGTCTGTCAGGCACAGCCTTCCATGGGCGCACTAAGATTTCTACAACTTCTGTTTGTTCAAAAGGTAGTTTTTCAAGGGCTAGTAAAAGTGTGGAAACTTGATCAACGCAAGGTAATAAAAAAGCAATGGGAGCACCGGGCACAAGGGCTTCTAGGGCATTTTCCAAATAGTCCCAAGGTGTTCTAACATCAAGAAAAAGTCCGTCAGCTTTTTTTCCGTTGAGAATGTGCTCGTCATTTAAACCAAAACCATCTTTTATATCTCGTAAATGAAAGCTGACATTTTGCCCAACTCCTGCCCAGTTAACATTTTTTTGAGCAAGTTTATGAAATTCCTCTCTGGCTTCAAAGCTGTGAATTCTGCCATTTTCACCACTAAACCAAGAAAGAGCAATGGTAAATCCACCTGAACCACTTCCGGCTTCTAAAATAGTTCGTCCATTTCCTACTCCAAGTTTTAGGCAAATCAGGCCCATGTCCTTGGGGTACATAATTTGAGTTTGTCTTTTTATACCCATGATTAAATCATAAAGTTGAGGGCGCTCAACCCTAAAAGGAATATTGAGGGAGCTTTTCACTTCAGAACCGTATTCCACCTGCACCAAATCAGCCATGGAAATAACTCCATATTGTGTGTGCCAATCTTCTTTCTCCAGAATGCGGTGCATTTTTCTTTTTCCGTGTACAGAAACAATGCAAACAAGATCACCATATTGTGGCATAATACTAAATCCTTTAAATTAAAACTATTTGGAATATTGTGTTAAAAAAGCCTGTCAAATATATAAGTATAGGTCTGTCGAATATGCAGAGCAATTTTTAAATTCATACTCTTATATTCTTCTTCTTTAGTGTGCAATAAGGACAAAATATGATGGCTTACAGGGGTAAAATCATCATTATTTTCCATGGATAATAATTCAGAATATTGATCTATCCTTATAACTTGCGCAGGAAGAAGTTTTTTTTCTACTTTTTTAGGCAGCTCTTCTTGAATAAATAGTTGAAATATTTGCTCATAATCCTCTGGAAATGAGCGATAAAGCGCCATTTTCCAAAGAGCTGTGTATAGGGCTTTTATTTCAAGACTCATATTCTTTTTTAGCTGAAAACTAAAGGTTGGAATTTCAAATAATTTTAAATCATCTTTATAATCAAAAGAATCAAGAAGTCCTGAGAAGTTATAAACAACATTTTTACATAATTGCGGAGAATAATTATTAGTTATGCTTGCATAGGACATACTTTTTCTCCACTTTTTTGCTTTAAAATTTAGACTTTTTCAAAAGTTTTTCTAAAAACTTGTAAAAAAAATATAACAGGTTTAAATATTTTTGCAAGCATAGATTTATTATGATTTTAATCAAAAAAATAAGCGTGTTAGAATATAATACGCTTACTTTTTTTTATAACTTGCTAAAATGTAAATTATTTTAAAAATTTAAATACTTTTTTTGTCGATTTTCATAAATAATATGTTGCTTATAGCCATAGTTTTTTGCAAATTGTTCCAGTTCATTGAAAGCATAGGCCACTGTGCGAGTACTGTGTGTATCTGAGGCAAAACTTATTTCAATTCCAAGTTTAGCAGCTAATTCCATTATTTTAGGTGCAGGGTGAATTTGGTTACATCTTTTGTTTAGCCCACCAGTTGAAACTTCAAAGGCCATATTGGACTTTTTTATTGCCAGCAGTGCTTTTTCCACACTTTGCATGGCTTGTTTTGTTTCAAGCCATTTTGTAAAATCGTCAAGGCAAAAAATTTTTACAAAATCAGGGTGTGCCACAATATCAGCTTTACCCCAAAGGGCAAGCTCTTCCATGGTTTTGTAATATTCAGCAAAAAATACAAACTTTTCTTCAAGGCTAAGGCTTTCATGCTCCCAAAGGCCAATATTTTGCTCTCCCACAAAGTGAACTGTTCCAATAATATAATCAAAAGGATATTTATTGATTATATAATCCATCCAAGAACTGTGGCTTGGAGTAAAGTCAAGCTCAACTCCAAGCAATATTTTTGGATATTTTTTAGCCAAATTTGGATCAGCATTTATTTTTTCTCTTAACTGCAATACATCGTGCACATAATCATCAAAAGCTTTGTGCAAATCACCCTCTCTATATAATAAACAAGAAAAACCGTCCGGTAGAGGGCTATGTTCAGAAAATCCGAAATATTTCAGTTCCTTTTCCACAGCAACAGCATACATTTCTTCCACTGTATTTTTGGCGTGGAAATAGTTAGTATGAACATGAATATCAGCACTAATCATAATTAACCTAATTTTATAGATTATATTCTTTCAAGAATATCACTTAACTCAAGCCTTGACTTTGGTAGATGCTTATTAAAATCATCTTCCTTGCCATGTCCGACAGAAACCACAGCAGTGGCAATTAATCCTCTGTCCCATAGATTAAACTCTTCGTCCAAGGCTTTAAAGGAAACACCCTCAATTGGCAAAGCGTCTAAACCCATTTGCGCAACACCAAACAAAAAGAAGCCAACATTTAAATATACTTGTTTAGCTGTCCAATGCTGAATGTCTTTAAATTCATATTTATGTAGATTGGTAAAAATAGTTCTGGCTGCATTGCTTTGAGCTTTTAGTTCAGCACTTTTAAACCTGCCGTCAGCATCTTCTTTATTCACTACTTTTTGTAAATGCTCATCGGTAATATAATGTTTAGCCGTAAAAAGCACCACAGCTCCGGCATTTAAAATTCTTTCTTCATTAAAACTATAAAATCCTTGAGCTCCTTTAGCAATCCTCTTCTTGCCTTCTTCTGTGCTGGCTATAATAAAATGCCAAGGTTGTATATTGGTTGAGGAAGGGGAGTAACGCAAAAGGTTTTCAATAAGGCTTAATTGTTCGGCAGTTAAAGGTTTAGTGGGATCAAAATGTTTGGTTGAATAACGCTTTTTAATGATTTCCATAAGTTCCATAATCTTTGCTCCTACCTAGTTAAAATGTTTAAAAGAAAACTGTCAAAAAGATAAATAGCTCCATAATAAACTATTTATTCTATAAGCTATTTATCTTGCATGGCAAAATCAACTCTAATTTTATAGAGCTTTTTTGCCGGCAAATTTAAAATTTCTATGCCTGTGTTTTTTGAAATATTGGCCAGAGTTTTTATGGCCAAGTCTTTTGATGGGGCAATTAGGGTAAACCAAATATTATAATCATGTTTTCTTAAGTAATTATGTGTTACTCCGGCATGAGAATTTACCAAGTCAATGAAGTCTTTCATTTTTTCCGTGGGAACTTTAGCTGCACAAAGGGTGCTATGAAAGCCAAGTTTATGGGATTGAAAATTCGCTCCCAATCTTCTGATTATTCCATTTTTCTTCAAATTTTGTACACATTCAAACGCTTCTTGTTCACTTATGCCAACTTGCTCAGCTAAACATTGGTAGGGCTTTGGTTTTATAGGGAATTTTGTTTGTATTATGTCCAAGATTTTTTTGTCAACCTCAGTTAGTGTGTATTGATTTTGTTCGCTTGTGCTTTGTTCCATTTTAAGTTCCTACTTTCTTAAGATAATCCTATTGTAAACAAGGGTTTTATAGTTGGCTAACCACAATTTTAACCTTTATACGGATTTGAATGTGGCACATCATTTTTGCAACCTTGCCATAAGCCTTCAATTTGCATAAACTCATCTATTTGGGCAACAATATGTCCTTTGTGAGCTGCCCAATATGGAGCTAAAAGTTCATCTTGCCCAGGATCTGCAGATAATCTATGTATAATAATATTTGAGGGAATTATACTAAGAGCTTTTGCAATTAATTCCACATAGGCATTTTTTTCAAGAGCGATGTAATTTCCGTTCAAAAAATCTTCTGCTAAGGCTGTGTTTTTACATACATAAAGCCCATGTAATTTTATACCTTGAATTGGCAGTTCACATACTTTTTCAACTGTTTTTAAAAAATCATTTTCCTGTTCACCAGGTAGGCCGGCCATGAGGTGCACACAAACATTTATGTTATGTTCCCTCGTTTTTAGTATTGCATCAATTGAGCACTTAACATCATGCCCTCTTTTAATTCTGCTTAAGGTTTCATCGTGCATGGATTGAATACCATATTCAAGCCAAGTGTTGGAAAGCCCAAGTTCAGAAAGCACGCTCAGTTTTTCATCGTCAATACAATCCGGCCTTGTGCCAAGAGATAAACCTGCAATACCATCAAGGTTTTTTAGTTGAGAAGTTAAGGATTTTAAGCGTTCAACATTGCCATAAGTATTGCTAAATGACTGAAAATATGCTAAAAATAACTTTGTATGCTTTAACCTGTCTGATTTTGCAAACTGCTCTTTCCAAAATTCCCATTGCTTTGTTAGGTCAAGCCCACGCTCCAAAAGACCTGAACCTGAACCCCTAGCATTACAAAAAGTGCAACCACCAAAACTAATTTTACCATCTCTATTTGGGCAACTGGCGCCGGCGTCCAAGGAAATTTTTTGCACCTTTTGGCCATAAGTTTTTTTTAGCCAAGAGTCAAAGGAGTGATAAAAATATTTTTTTTTCATATTGTAATAAGATTAAAGCAATAGAATTTATAAATTTATTGTCTAAATTTATAAAAAATGGCTAATAATTCACAATTTACATGATTTAGCTACAAAATAAGCCCTTAGCACAAATGAGCAGGACGTTTTTCTTCCACTTCCGGAAAGAAGTCCACATCATCTTTATACTCTTCAGCAACAAAGAACACACACAAACAAGCTCCATCTTTTTTAATATCAAGAGCACGGTAGTTACAGGGGCATATAATGTCGCTGTCAAGCTTGGCATCGTCTTTAGCCAGTCTACAGGGACAGCAATAATAACCGTAACGAGCCTTGTTTTCAATTAGGCTTTCGGCAGTATGTAAACAGTGTTCAGCATCAGCGTGCAGATAAAAACCTTTGCTTTTGGCCTCAGCTTTGAGGGACTCAAGAAGTTCTTTCGGGGTCATTGATTAAAGCCTCCTTAAGGGAGTTTTCGCGGAAACCGGTTATAATTTGACCAGTGGTTAAGAATACAGTTGGGAAAGATCCTCTAGGATTGTATTCTCGCATTTTTTCAGAAAGTTGAGAGTGCAATGATTTGGGGTAGGAATCAATATAAATCATGTCAAAATCAACATTATTTTCCTCGAGCAATGCTTTTGTTTTTCTGCAGTGGGTGCAGGTTGTTAAAGCATATATAAAAGTTTTAGTTGCAGACTCTGGGTACATGGCCAAGTCAAACAATCTTCTTTCCTCGGGTGGTAATTTGGCTAAAGCCACTTCTTGATTATCTTCTTCCGGTTTTTGCTTATTTTTGTAGTACAAAAATCCAATTATAAGAAGAATGGCAACAATGATTAATAATACCATAATTGAATCACTCGCAAAATATTAAATTGTTAGAATTGCAACTGCATTGATTTATACTATCCAGTGAAATTAATTTACATCAAGCAACTAAAAAAAGCCAGAAATTTTTTAGATTTTAAAAATGTTTTTAAAGCTTGACAAAATATGATATTTTAACTTACTTTTTTTGTGTTGAGAATATAATGCAAAGGAAGCATAGATGAATTTTTCAGTAAAACAACTAATTGCTAATCTAAAGAAGAGTTTAAACGCTTCTTCTTTTGGTCTTTGGTGGAGCTATGACAAATTGTCAGGGCTTTCTTTTGCTGTTTAAATAGAAATTAATATTTTTGTAATAAAAGAGTCGCTGACAAAGGTTTGCGGCTCTTTTTTTTTATTAACTTTTAACCAAGCAGGAATTACAATGTCAAAAATACTATCATTTGCTGTAACACTTATTTTGTTCATGGGTCTTAGTTTTTCAAATGCCAATTCCAAAGAATTGCGTTATGCCAATTTCCCACCGGCAAGCACCATTCCAAGTGTGCAGATGGACGCTTGGGTTAAAGCTATTGAGGAGCGCACAAAGGGACAGTTGAAAATACAAACATTTCCAGGTGGTACACTCTTAGATGTCAAAGCCATGTTGCGTGGTGTGGCTCAAGGGCAAGCTGATATTGGTTGCACCAGTTTATTGTATTACCCTGGTTCATTTCCTTTATTTGAAGTATTTGGTTTACCACTTGGCTTTAGTTCAGCAGCAGAAGCCAGTTTTGTAGCCTATGAAATTTATAAGCTTTATCAGCCAAAAGAACTTGCCCGCTATAAGGTTTTAAGCATTTTCACTTCTGCTCCTTCACAGATTATGAGC
This sequence comes from uncultured Mailhella sp., assembly GCA_964369905.1. GTDB lineage: Bacteria > Desulfobacterota > Desulfovibrionia > Desulfovibrionales > Desulfovibrionaceae > Taurinivorans. Next base: position 13,511 of record CAYJHF010000013.1, read on the forward strand.
AGTAAGCCCATTAGTGTTTTGGAGGATTTGGAACATATAACTTTAAGAGCTTCAGGGCCCATTGCTGATGCTGTGGAAAGTATTGGGGGACAAGCTGTTTCAATTCCCATGTCTGAAACTCCCGAAGCACTGCAAAAAGGTGTAGTGGACGGAGTTTGTTCTTCATGGGATACGCTGTATGACATGAATTTTGCCGAACGTTGTAAATTTGGGCTTGTTGCAAATATGCCTGTCTATCCTTTTGCTGTCATAATGAATAAAAAAACTTGGGATAATTTATCCGAGGAAGTTCAAAATATTATTGAAGATTATGCCGATGAGCACGTCAAAAGAACAGGTGAGTTTATAGATGGAGCAGGAGAAAAAGCTTTAAACTGGGCTATTGAAGAGCATAATTTTCAACTAGTTCCAAGTGATGAGGTTAAACAAGCTAAAATAAATGAGGCTTCAAATCATTTGATTGAAGCTTGGAAGGAAAAAGCAAAACAGAAAGGGTTTGATCCGGAAGCTATTTTGACGGATATAAAAAAATTGCAAGTAATTTATGCGGAAAAAACTAAAATATAACTTCAATAAAAATTTCAAATTGGGAGTAAAGTATGTTAAACCTAAATATAAAAAGACTAAGCAAAGCCATGTTTATCCTTGGAAGCCTTTTGTTTCTAGGTATTATGTTAATGACTTTGGCCAATATAAGCCTAAGAGCTTTTGGCGAAAATTTACGCGGAGTTGTAGAAATGACAGGCTATCTTGGGGCAGCTAGCCTTGGTTTATGTTTGCCTTGGCTTGAGCATAAAAAATCCCATGCCTATGCAGGTGTATTTTTCTCAAAACTACCCCTGTTTATCCAAAAAATTATCAGCTTTTGTGTATTAATCCTTAGTTTTGGTCTTACTTTGTTTTTTAGCCTTGAACTTTATGCTTTTACTGTTTTTGTACACGAAGGCATGGAACTTGTGGACGGTTTCAACATTCCCACAGTCATATTTTTTGCTGCTTTAACTACAGGTTTAATTGGGCAAAGTGCAATACTTTTGCTTGAAATTTCAGCAATTTTACAAAAAATTTACTTTGGCCTAAGCTCATTTTTTGAAAATAATATAAAACTAAACTTGGTTTATAGAGGAAGATAAAATGTCAGCAAGTTTTATTGCAGTTTTATCCCTAATTATGCTCCTATTGGGGATTATTTATGTGCGTATTCCCATTGCCTTTTTATTGGCACTGATTGGAATTGGCGGCTATGCCATGCTTGATGGAATTTCATTGGCCTTTACCATGGCCGGCAATGAACTTTGGAGTATGTTTTCAAACTATGGCCTAACTGTCATTCCATTTTTTATTTTTATGGGGCAAATTTGCTTTCATTCGGGGCTTAGCGAGCGTTTATATTCCAGTATTCAGGCTTTTTGCGGGCATAAAAAAGGAGGTTTGGCCATTTCAACTATGGTCGCTTGCGGTGGTTTTGCTGCCATTTGTGGTTCAAACACGGCCAGTGCAGCCACCATGTCTGTTGTGGCTCTTCCGGAAATGAAGCGCTATGGATATAAAGACTTATTGGCCACAGGAACGGTTGTGGCCGGAACTACTTTGGGGGCAATTATTCCTCCAAGTGTAGTGGCCATTGTGCTTGGAATTCAGACAGCTCAATCCATAGAACAGCTTTTTTTAGCAGGTCTAATACCAGGCATATTACTTCTATTGTTTTTTATTCTAACTATACCAATTATTTTGAATAAAAATCCAAACTGGGCTCCTATAGGTCAAAAACAGTCTTGGGCAAAAAGATTTAGCCAAATTGGTGGACTTTTGGAAGGCCTATTTTTATTTGCATTGGTGGTAATTAGTCTTAGTTTTGGATTATTCACCCCAACCGAAGCCGGAGCTGCCGGCGCTTTTGCTGCCATTATAATGGGGCTTATGAGAAAAACGTTAAGTTTTCAAAAATTTATCTTGGCCTTGGAAGAAAGCTTGAGAATTTCTACTATGCTAATTTTACTTTTGGCAACAGCCTCCATGTTTGGTAAATTTTTAGCCCTTACTCGCTTGCCATTTGAACTAGCTTCACTACTTACAGAAACTTTTTTGCCTGAGCCAGTTATTTTATTGACTATTTTATTGATTTTCATTTTAGGTGGTATGGTTATGGACGCATTGGCGCTTCTGGTAATTGCCATACCAATTTTCTTTCCTTTGGCTTTGGCCATGCAGTGGAATAGCTTATGGTTTAGTATTTTGCTTATTATTGTAACAAGTTTGGGAGCTATGACCCCTCCGGTGGGTATTGCTGCCTATATTGTTTCCAATTTGTCAGGCAAAGAAGAACAAGATAAAATCCCATTAAGCACTGTTTTTAAAGGTGCTATGCTGTTTTTGCCTGCTTACTTGCTTGCCATAGTTATATTAATTCTTTTTCCAAGCATAATAACTTTCTTACCGGAATTTGTGTTTATTTAGGTAGTCGAAGCTGAAACAATGATTAACTTATTGTTAATAAAGGAAAAACTAGAAAAATTCTAATAAAAAAATGTACAAAAACTGCATAGAAGTTTTAATATTAATTTTTTTTATAGGGATTGACGGAACTTATATTTTACGGTTAATATTTGGCTCAATACTTTACTGCAACCAAGAAACCTTTGCTTAAAAATTCTTAGATTTTTTAAATTTTATTTTTTTAGGAGAAACTTTGCCATAAAAGAAAATTATGCAGAGTTCTAAACAAGGAGGAAGTAATACAATGCAAAATTTAGAAATTATTAAAAAGCATTTGCAAAATCACGACAGTTTTTATTTATATGATGCTGAAATCATAAAAAATTCAATTAAAAAGCTGCAAAACAATTTTCCAAATATTACTTTTTTATACTCACTTAAAACCAATCCTCATAAAGAGATTATCAAAACAATATTTGCTCAAGGTGTTGGCGCTGATGCAGCTAGTTTTGGAGAAGTAAGGCTTAGTCTGCAAAATAAACTTGCTCCTGAACTCATTCAATATTCAACCCCGGGTAAAACAAGGGAAAATATTGCAGAAGCACTTGAAAGTACAACAATTATTGCAGATAGCTTAAATGAAATATTTTTAATTCAAGAAATAGCTAAAGACAAAAATATACAAGTTAAAATCGGAGTTAGGTTAAATCCTAATTTTACATTTTTTGGCAATAGTGGGGTAGTCAATAAATTTGGTATAGATGAGGATCAGTTTTTTGCAAAACTTGAAGAACTAAAATCTTTATCTCATGTGACAATTGCCGGTATTCACGTTCATTCACGCAGTCAAGAACTTGATTTTAAAATTATTTTTTCCTATTATGAAAAACTTTTTAGTTTGATTTCTAGGGTTCAAACTGCCCTCAATGCCCCTTTGCAATTTGTAAATATGGGCTCGGGCATTGGGATTAATTATGCTTTGGAGGATAGCCCACTCGATGTGGTGAGCCTTGGCAAAATGACTGCCGACTTGATTGACTCTCAAAGAAAAAACTTTCCTGATCTAAAAATATTTATTGAAACAGGTAGATATTTGGTGGGTAAAAGTGGGATATATGTAGCGAAAGTGCTTGATTATAAGATTTCTCACGGTAAGAAATTTGTAATTTTGGCCAATACTTTAAATGGTTTTATTCGCCCTAGCCTTGCTAAACTGGTGGAAAGTTATAGTCAAGAGGAAAAACCATTTATGACTGAACCTCTATTTACTTGTAAAAATGCTTTTCCGCTACTTACCACCTCCACAAGTAAGGAGGAGGAATGTGTAAGTCTTGTGGGCAATCTTTGCACTGCCGCCGATGTGGTGGCCACAGATGTGGTGTTGCCAAAGCTTGAAATTGGTGATGGAGTAATTTTTAGTAATGCAGGTTCATACGCAGCAGTGCTAAGTCCCATGCAGTTTTCATCACAAGTCCCCCCTGTTGAAATTTTTATGGAATAAAGATTTTTGCATTAGAGCAGTTTCAATAAAGATTAAACCTGCTCTAAACCATATAACTTTCAAAAAGCAATCATTTAACGAAGTGGCAAAGCCACTTCTATTCTTGCTTTTTGCACTTCAATGTCGCCATGCTCCAATGAAGTGTTTAGGGCATTTTAGGACAACTCTTTTCCAAAAATGCCCTAAGCTCTGTATAAAAAAATATGCAGAGCTTTTTATATTCACAAAATTATTATAATAGTCGATGCTGAAAATATAATAACTATTTATAAATAAAAAGTATTTTTATTAAAATAAAGTTTGGTGTAAGAAAAGAATTTTCAGTAGGGACTAATCAAAGCAGTAAGCAAATGCGTCAGCTTTGCGTGCCGTAAAATGAGCCACAATTTACTTGTGGCGTCCACAACGTGGCACTTGGAGGCAGTGTGCCTTTGTAGAAAAACACAAAATTTGTGTTTTTCAGCGTGAACTATAATAGGGAATATTGCTTGTCACAATCAGGGCTGGTTTTCTTTTTTGTTGTCTTTTCTTTTATTTCAACCCCAGCACCCACTTGTCCGATGAGCAGTGGGTAAAATGGATCATGTTTTTTCATATTACTTAGGACGCTTTTTTGACTATGGGAGGCATAGCAATATTGGCAAGCATGGCTACAACTGTTATACATACCAATATCCACACTCTGCACACAAGCACAAGCCTGCCTTTGGCCTTTGTCTTTATTTATATCAAATATTTTGCCACTTATTTTTTCCAGCAATTCTCTATTAATGCAACTAGAGTGTTTTATGCCATAGTTTTCAAGCTCAATTTCTTCAGCACAACTTGCCATGGAAAAATTGTATAAGTTTGCAATTTCAGCAAGATTTTTGGCAAGAAATTTTTTTTCATCTAAACTTGGAGTTCTAACGCCAAGTCTTAGGCAGTTGGCATTGTTTTTTTTATAAAAATCCATAAAGCTAAAAATAATTTGATGACTATATCCTTGTAATTGTTTAGCTAAAAGCTCAAAATGTTTTATATGATAATCCACAGGATAATTATTGCTGATTACAATAGGATCATAGCGCCAAATCACTTGACGTGGTGAGGTAAGCGAGCTTAATTGTTTAAATGTTTTTATTAATACATTTTTTTTAGGTAAATTGACTTCCATATCCTGAGCATAAGGGTTTAGGCTAAAATGAAAATAAAAGGGAAAAGGAATTTTTTTTAAATGGGGGAGCATGGGTTCTGGATTTTTTGTCCAAAAAACAGCACCACTCACAGTATCAGGATTAATAAGGATTTTACTCACTTGTTTGGCATTCATAGGATTTTGTACATAACAAAAGCCCTGCTTTAGGCGTTCAAAAAGCCATTTACTATAAAATGCCGGAATATCAGTTTTTCTACTAATACTTAAAATCATCTAATGAAACCTTGTTTGAATATGTGAGAGCATTTATTAAAGGAGTTTACAAGAAAATTATAGCAAATATAATTTATTTGAACTTGTTAACATATTGTTATATAATTTGTCCACATTTGAAAGCTCTGCTTATTTTTTTTTAAAAGTTTATTAATATACCTTTATAATAGCTAAAAAGTGAAAATTTTATGCGTAGAGCAAATTCTATCAAATGGGAGCTCAAATGCAAATTAAGTGTGGGTGTAAAATTAATTTAAGGTTAAAAATTTTGGCTAGGCGTCCTGATGGCTACCATAACTTGGAAACTATTTTTTACCCATTGCCTTACCCTTTTGATCTTATAAATATTCTTTCCTCTTGCGATGTTAGAAGCGGTATAACTGTGCATTGTACAACAGAAGGTATTGATTTACAAAACAACACATTAACCAAGGCTTATAGCCAATATGCCAATTATACAAATTTTTCCCCAAGTCTTGAACTTGAACTGGTTAAAAACATACCACATGGAGCAGGGCTTGGTGGGGGCTCATCTAATGCAGCCAGCTTACTTTTATATTTACAAAGCATAAATTCAAATCCCATTAGCCAAGCTGAACTTATAAATGTGGCGGCTAATGTGGGGGCAGATGTTCCATTTTTCTTACTAAATAAACCGTGCAAGGCTTATGGAATTGGAGAAATATTGCATGAGATTGACTTGGATTTACAAAAGTTTTACCTTTTATTAATCAACCCTTATATTAAAATAAGTACAAAAGATGCTTTTAAAAAACTTGCTGAGCAAAAAAAATGCTTGACAGCAGACAGGGCTTTAGTTAATTATCAACCTTCGCAATTTTTACAAGATATTTCTTGTGAAAATGATTTTGAGGAGCCAACTTTTTTAGCCTATCCAAAGATAGGACATATAAAGCATAAACTCCTAGAAAGCGGTGCTCAAGTTGCATTATTGAGTGGAAGCGGTTCTTGCTTGTTTGGAATTTTTGAAAATTTGAAATCAGCAGAGCAGTGCAAAAGTGAGCTAATGAAATTTTTTTCCGAAGAAGAGCTTGAAATATATCAACCTTTTTCTTTGAAAAAAAAATATTAAATTAGTAATTTTTTGCTTGAAATTTGATTTAATAATGTGTATGTTCTTTTTTGTTATTTGTTGGGATGTAGCCAAGCGGTAAGGCAGCGGGTTTTGGTTCCGCCATCCAAAGGTTCGAATCCTTTCATCCCAGCCATTTTTTTTATATTGGAAAGGTGACGTCATGTATGGGGATTTGAAAATTCTGACAGGTACGGCAAACCCAAGACTTGCAGAGGATATTTCAGACCACTTGGGCTGTCCATTAACCCCTGTACTGGCTGAAACTTTCAGCGATGGTGAGATTAGAATTGAAATAGGTGCAAGCGTTAGGGGACATGATGTTTTTGTTATTCAGCCCACTTGCAATCCGGCCAATACCAACCTCATACAACTTGGACTTATTTTAGATGCCCTAAAAAGAGCAAGTGCCGGAAGAGTTACAGCTGTTATTCCCTATTTTGGTTATGCTCGTCAAGATCGTAAAGTAAGCCCCAGAGCTCCCATAAGTGCAAAACTGATTTCAGACTTTCTTACGGTGGCAGGCGCACAGCGCATTGTAACCGTTGATTTGCATGCAGGACAAATTCAGGGCTTTTTTAATTGCCCTGTAGACAACTTATATGCAGCTCCAGTTTTGCTCCAACATTTGCGTCATTTGCGTGGTGATTTAGTAATGGTTTCCCCTGATGCCGGTGGTGTTGAAAGAGCAAGGGCTTTTGCCAAGAAAGTAGACGCAGGACTTGCCATCATTGATAAAAGACGAGATCGTCCAAATCAAGCCACTGCAACCCATGTAATTGGAGATGTTGAAGGTAAGATTGCGGTTTTGGTTGATGATATGATTGACACAGCCGGAACAATTTGTGCGGCTGCCGATGTTTTATTGCAAAATGGGGCATTGGAAGTTCATGCCTGTGCCACCCATGCTGTTTTGTCAGGGCCGGCCATACAAAGATTGAACGATGCTCCGTTTAAATCTGTAGTAGTGACAGACACAATACCTGTTTTGAATAAAGTGCCTGATTGTGAAAAAATTGAAGTTGTAAGTGTTGCCGGTGTTTTGGCAAAAAGTATACGCAATATACATGATGGCTCTTCAGTAAGTGCTTTATTTAGCTAATATATAATAAAAAAAATCAAAGTGAGCCAAGTATAAATAGGTGTGCTTGTATCCACTGAGGAGATTGAAATGTCAGAAATGAAAACTCTTTCTGTGCAAAAGCGTGATGTTGTAGGAAAAGGCTTTAACCGTCGTTTGCGTGTTGAGTCCATTGTACCCGGCGTATATTATACTCCGGAAGGAAAAAATATTTTAGTTCAAATGGCCATAAATCCTTTGAACAAAATATATGGCCAAGTTGGCAGAACAAATGTTTTCAACTTAGAAATTGAAGATGGCGGAAAGAAAGAATCTTATCCGGTATTTATTTGGGATGCCCAATATCACCCAGTAAAGAATACATTCACTCATGTGGATTTTTATGGTGTGGATTTAGATAAAGAACTAAAAATCAATGTTCGCTTGAATTTTGTTGGAACTTCTAAAGGTGTAAAAGCCGGTGGTAAGCTCGAAGTTTATCGCGAAGAAGTAACACTTTTGGCTAAACCATTGGATATGCCAAGAATTGTTGAAGTGGACATTACCGATTTTGATTTAAATTCCGGGCTAAAAGCTTCTGAAATTAAATTGCCTGCCGGTGTAAGCGTTGTTTATAAGAATGATTACTCTATCTTCAATGTTATTTCTAAAGACAAAACTGCGAGCGAAGAGGAAGAAGGCCAAGGCTAATTCTTGGTTAATTCTGATTTGACAAAATATAGAAAAGTCAGCCGAGGAAGTTTTTCCTTGGCTGACTTTTTTTTTGCCAAAATTTATTGGAAATCAAGAACAGAGGTATTTTAATTTTTTAATTTAGTCGATGCTGAAGAATATAATAACTATTTATAAGTAAAAAGGTTTTTATTAAAATAAAGCTAAAAGTTTTGCAAGAAATAAGCACGCAATGTGCAATTTATTTACAAAAGTTTGGTGTAAAAAAAGAATTTTCAGCAGAGACTAATCAAAGCTGTAAGC
>CAYJHF010000014.1:0-1116 GCA_964369905.1 uncultured Mailhella sp.
ATTCTTGATGGTGCTCAAATGGGTTCACTCCTTGTACCATTTATCCCTGCTGATGAGCCATTTGACGAAATCAAAGGCGTAATCGAAAAGATTTGGGACTGGTGGATGGAAGAAGGCAAGAACCGTGAGCGTGTTGGTGAGACAATTAAACGTCTTTCCTTCCAAAAACTGCTTGAAGTAACTGAAATTCCTGCAGTTCCACAACACGTTCAAGAGCCTCGTTCTAACCCCTACATCTTCTTTAAAGAAGAAGAAGTACCTGGTGGTTGGGATCGTGATATTGTTGAATACCGCAACAGACACCAACGCTAATATTAGAGGAGAGCAAAAATGGCTTTCATTTCTTCCGGATATAATCCAGCAAAACCTATGGAAGGTCGTATTTCTGACATTGGACCTCGTCCTTACGACAATTTCTTCCCACCGGTTATTGCAAAAAACTTCGGCAAATGGTTATACCACGAAATTTTAGAACCAGGTGTTCTTGTTCACGTCGCTGAAAGCGGTGATAAAGTATACACTGTTCGTTGTGGTGCTGCTCGTACAGTTTCTACCCTTTACATTCGTGAGTGCTGCGAAATTGCTGACAAATATTGTGGCGGCCACCTTCGTTTTACCACTCGTAACAACGTAGAGTTCATGGTAGACAATGAAGCAGATTTAGATGCTTTGAAAAAAGACTTGGCCGGCCGTAAATTTGACGGTGGTTCCTATAAGTTCCCAATTGGTGGAACAGGAGCCGGTGTGACAAATATTGTTCACACTCAAGGTTGGGTTCACTGCCATACTCCTGCAACAGACGCTTCTGGCCCTGTTAAAGCTGTAATGGACGAAGTATTTGAAGACTTCCAAAACCATCGTCTACCTGCCCCTGTGCGTATTTCTTTGGCTTGCTGCCTAAATATGTGTGGTGCTGTGCACTGTTCTGACATTGGTATTGTTGGTATTCACCGTAAACCTCCAATGATTGACCACGAATGGGTTGACCAACTTTGTGAAATTCCTCTTGCTGTTGCAGCTTGCCCCGTGGCCGCTGTTCGTCCTAGCAAAGAAGAATTTAATGGAGCTAAAGTTAACTCCATCGCCATTAAAAATGAACGTTGTATGTATTGCGGT
>CAYJHF010000014.1:1126-12366 GCA_964369905.1 uncultured Mailhella sp.
ATACAATGTGTCCAGCTCTGCCCATCTCCGATGGTCAAGGCGGCGACGGTTGCGTTATCATGGTTGGTGGTAAAGTTTCTAACCGTATTAGTATGCCTAAATTCTCAAAAGTTGTTGTGCACTACATCGAAAACGAAACTCCACGCTGGCCAACACTTACAAAAACTATTAAGCACATTATTGAAGTTTATTCAGCAAACGCAAATAAATATGAGCGTCTTGGTGAATGGGCTGAAAGAATTGGTTGGGAAAAATTCTTTGAACTTTGTGATTTAGAATTTACTCACCATCTTATCGACGACTTCCGTGATCCTGCTTACTATACTTGGAGACAAAGCACTCAATTCAAATTCTCTGATGCTGCCCTCCACGCCTATGAAGGTGCTGAAAAATCAGCTGCTGCCGGCGCTAGTGTTATTACTGATGAAGACAAACAAGCTGTTGTTGACTTCCTTGAAAATAAGAAAGCCGGTGCAAAATCAAAATACTACTTCAATGACTTCTTTGCAGTTCTTCCAGGAGCAAGTGCACGTAAAGTTAAAGACGTACTTTCCATGCTTATTGCTGAAGAAAAACTTATGTACTGGTCTTCAGGCTCTACTACCATGTATGGCCTAAAAGGTTCAGGCAAGAAAGAAGAAGATTAATTTTTAGCTTGCTAAAAAATCAAAAAAAGAGAGCTTAGGCTCTCTTTTTTTGTTAAGGCAATTTTTGATTTTTTCAGATTTTGTTTTAAAAAGAAATTCTTGGTATTGGCTACATACTAAAGCTAGTTCCTAAATAAATGGAGCGTGCCTGTTCATTATTAATGATTTCATTTGGAGTTCCACTTAAAATAAGGTTTCCTTCATACATTAAAGATGCTCTATCACAAATGGATAATGTTTCTCTAACATTGTGGTCTGAAATTAGAATGCCTATTTGCTTTTTCTTCAAACTCAAAATAAGTTCCTGAATGTCATCAACAGCCAAGGGATCAATACCGGCAAATGGCTCATCAAGGAGTAAAAAGGCAGGATCATGCACAAGGCAGCGAGAAATTTCAAGCCTGCGCCTTTCACCTCCGGAAAGATAGGAGGCTAAAGAATTCTCAAGTCTGGTCAAACCAAATTCTTCAAGTAGGCGATCTGCTCTTTCTTTTTGTTCTGCCTTAGAAATCTTCATATATTCCAAGATAATTTGTAAATTTTGCCTAACAGTTAAACTTTTAAATATGGAGCTTTCTTGAGGTAAATAACTAATGCCAATCCTTGCTCTACGGTGCAAAGCCCAGTTGGTTATATTGGTTTCATTAAATAATACTTGTCCCTTACTTGCTCTTATGATGCCGGTTAACATATAAAATGTAGTGGTTTTTCCAGCTCCGTTAGGACCTAATAAGCCCATGATCTCACCTTGCTCAAGATGAATACTGGCATTTTTTACCACAAGTTTAGATCCAAAACTTTTACCAAGTTCAATGGCCTTTAATATGTTTTTCATGAAAAAGTATCCTCAGAGCAAAGTTCAAATATTTTGCATAGAAAATTTGTAGCAAGTAAGTTTGCAAAGATTAATTTATTATTATAAAACACTAAACTATTCATTAACAAAAATAGCTTCAACTCTTTTGCCTTGACCACCAATAACTTCACTGCGCCTTTCATTAACATAATAACGAATTGTGTTGCCTTGAATAGTATTTTCACCATCTTTTACAATGGGATTACCTATCAGTGTAAGTAAGTTTTTAGCCGCAAGATAGGTGGCACTTTGTGAAGAGCCAGATTGGTTGCCGTAGAAAAATGTCACATTGCCTACAGCATTTATTTTGTCAATATTACTTGTGTCTTGGATTGGTGTGGCTTTTGAAGTTTCAACTGCACCTGTTAGTGGTATGGACTCATTTGAGTTATTAGTATTTCTTTCGCTTTCTAAATTGTCTTTATCCCTTTTTAGGAAAATTTGCATTTTGTCTGAATTTAAAATAAAATCTCCGCGCGTAACAACAACTTTTCCGGAAAATTCAACAGTATTTTTTTCCATATTATAAGTCATATTGTCAGAATTTATCTTGATTGGCAAATTATTATTATCAAGGCTAGGAATAGCCACTGCATTTGGTGAAATTAACATCAGAGATAAAAAGAAAGTCAAAAAAAATGAAAAGCTAAACACAAAAGGTTTTGAGCTGGGTTTTTTATAAAAAATATATTTTCTTTCTATAATATATTGCATACAAATTCCAAATGTTAAAGCGTTTTAAGTATAAAGAGCAAAGATCAAAAGTCCAAAAAAAGTGGTAATATACATAAATACTACAGCATATTATACAAAATGCTGTTAATATTTAGCCATTATTTTAATTATTTGTCAATGCAAAATTTTTTTACAATCTGCAAGTTATATGTGAACTAGTTTAAGATTTTAGTTATGTATTTTTTACAAGTTTTCATAATGTTGTGCAAAGAATTGTATGGGAAATGTGCTATAACAGTTTCATTTAATTGTGAAATTTAGTATGTAGAGCTTTCAATAGACAAAATTCCTAAACATGGTTATAATTCGTTTAGCTAATTGTACCAATTGACAGCAAATTTTATTTTCCAAAAAGTCTATTTATTTAGGCAGGAGATTTTTTAATGTTGCTTAGGTTTTATATTTTCTGTTTTTTTCTGTTTTTTTGCTTTGTGCCAAGTGCTTTATCTCAAGAAAAAGAGATTAGGATTGGCTATGTGTCTGGGTTTAAATTTGTTCGCAATTTAAACATAGTTGGTAATAATGGCTATTTATACGAAATCACAAAAGAACTCGAGAAGCATTTAGACTATACATTTGATTATGTGCAGTTTTTTGATTATAATACAATGGCGCTTGCCCTTGAAAATCAAGAGATTGACTTTATAGCCCCCTATCCCCAAACTCTAGACGATAATAATTTTTTAGATCTAAATTTATTTGGCAAGTTTAGCATAGTTTTGGCTTCTAAACTTGAAAATAAAAGTATTTATTTCAATGACCCCAAGAGTATTAATGGCAAAACTGTTGCCAGTTTTTACAATAGTCCTTTTGAAAAAGTATTAGATGCTTATTGTAAAGAGCATGGAATTGAAGTCACATATATAAGAGCCTTTAGAAAATTTTTTCAAGATTTGCCTGCGGACTTATATTTAACATCTGATATTTTTGAAAAATTTAATGAGGTTAAGGCTGTTAAAAACTTGGGTTATTACTCTGCCAAAATAATGGCTAATAGTGAAAATAAAGAACTAACCACAAATGTAAGCAAAGCTTTTGAAAAAATTGCTTTAGAAAATGTTAACTTCTTTGATTTTCTTTTTGCAAAATATTTCAGTAACAATAATCCAAAAAGAGCTTTAACTCGTGAGCAAGCCTCTTTACTTGCAGGAAAAGTTTTCAGCGTGGGCTATGTAAATGACCATAAGCCCATACAATATCGCGATGCTGATGGAAAAAATGCAGGAATTTCCATAGAAATTTTAAATGATCTGGCTAAACAATATAATTTTAGTTTAGAATTTTTTCCCTACGATTTAAAAGATCCGCAAGAAGCTCATCAACAATATGATTTACTAATTTCTTTGCAGGGAGATTTGGTACACGATAGAACATATTTTTTACTTTCTGATAGTTATTTAAATCTTCCTCTTATGTTAATTACAGGAAATAAAGTTAAGGATTTACAAAGTAAAAGTTCTGAAAGAATAGGAATGTTACGCTATCACACTCTTAATTTTGATAGCATTAAGGAAGAATATCACGGCAGTGAAATTTTATTTTATAACAGTTTTAATGAAATTCTAAGCGCATATTTAAAAGGCGACATAACTCAAGCCTTAGTAAGCAATGCCGGAGCTGGCTATATAAAAACATTGCTTGACTATGATTACTATACTTTTGGCACAAAAGCCGAGCTTTCTCTTAGACTATTTGTTTCTAAAAAACTTGGGGAAAAATATCTCGAAGGTTTTAATGCAATTTTTTCTCAAATAAATCCACATGACTATGATAATATTGTCTTTAATTATGCCATTAATTCAGGCCCTCGCTTTACTATCATTAATGTGATTAGGTTATATGTTGTAGAAATATTTTTTATAGTTTTCATATGTCTTATTGGCCTGCTTGCATATAGAAAATACACACCATACATAAAAGCACAATTAGCAAAAAAAGAGGCGGAAAAAGAAGAGCAGAGAAGGGTTAAAATTATTGAGGAGCTAAGCACCAAGCTCGATAGTCAAAAACATGAGGAAGCTTCATTTGAAGACTTTGATTTATATCAAGACTTTTTTGATTTGAATATGGATAGATTTTATGATGAACTGACCGGACTTATGACTGAAAGGTTTTTAAAAGAAGAAGTGCTCACAAAACTTGTTTTTGCTAAACCTAATGAATATGAATTTATTTCTATGGATATTGACTCATTTAATTCCTTGGCAAATTATTTTAATAATGAAAAAAGTTCTGAAGTCTTAAAAATCATAGGAGAATCTTTGCAAATATACTTTAGCGGGCAAGGAGTTTTAATAAGTAGAGCAAGTGCTGATTATTTTTATATATTTAGAAAGCATGAAGGGGCTGAAGATATAATAGATGTATTAAATAATCATGTAATACCTTATGTGCAAGAAGTCTTAGATCAAACCTACACTCTAAATTATTCCCTTGGAACTTATGTTATTGATAATTGTGAACAGGAATATTCGGCAATTCTCGATAAAGCAAATATGGCCAGACAAAAGGGAAAATCCAAGCATGAAACTACTCATTATTACTTTGATGAAAAAATGCTCTTAGATTATGATAAAGGTTTAACCATAAGATTTAATATGGAAAGAGCCTTAAAAGCTGAGGAATTTTTCTTGGTTTATCAACCTAAAATTGACTTTCAGAGCTTAAAAGTTGTTGGAGCAGAGGCCTTGGTGCGCTGGGTTTTTAGTTCAGGTGAAACAGTTTATCCTTCTGATTTTATACCTTTTTTTGAAAAAAATAATTTTATTGTCAAGCTAGATTTATATGTTTTTGAAAAGCTTTGCAATTTTATAAGTCAAAACTCTGCTAATCAAGTCTTGCCAACTATTTCTGCCAACTTATCGGCCATAACCATGTTAGATGAAAACCTTCCTGCTGATTTGGATAAAATTTGCACTAAATACGGAGTTCAACCAAGCCAAATTGAACTTGAAATAACAGAAAGTGCCATGGTGGAGGCTGAAAAAACAGTAATGAGAAGTGTAAAAACCCTAAGAAAAATGGGCTTCAAAATTTCTATTGACGATTTTGGCACAGGAGTTTCTTCTTTAAATAGGCTTGGAAGTATTGATGCTGACATAGTAAAAATTGACAAATCTTTTCTTGATATTGCCCTTGAAGAAGTGCGCAATGAAATTGTAATTGAAAAAACCCTTGATATGGCAAAAAGTTTAAACCTTAAAGTGGTGGCTGAGGGGGTTGAAACAAGAACCCAAGCTCTGTGGTTACAAAAAATTGGTTGTGATATTGCCCAAGGTTATTATTTTTCAAAACCAATTTCAGAGGCTGATTTTATAGCTTTGATTGGTGAAGATAAACAGTTTTATATTTAGTCGATGCTGAAAAAAATAATAACTATCTATAGATAAAAAGTTTTTTATTAAAATAAGTCTAAAACTTTTGCAATAAATAAGCACGGAACGTGCAATTTACTTGCAAAAGTTTGGTGCAAAAAAAGAATTTTCAGCGTGGATTATTTAGTCTAGCTTGAATAAGTCAATTTGTGACTTTTCCGCCATCTGGTGTGGAGCAAAATAAATAGTCTAAGGTTTCATACTTGACAATAAAGCCTAAAAAGCCTTATAATCCAGTCTTGACTAAATAGCATTTTATTTTGAAAAATGCTTTATTTCTAATGCTTATTTGATTTTTTGGTGGCAAAAGCTTGGCATTGCTAAAATGTTATTCGTTTGAAACAATATAACCAAGGTAAAATAAAAAAGTTTGCTAGGAGAGGAATAATGTCAACTAATTTACAAAATCAACGCACTTATGCCCTTGTTGGAACCGGCGGAACAGGAAAGACTTCTATTGCTGAAATGCTACTTTTTCAAACCGGTATTATAAATCGCTTAGGCTCAATTGAAGAAGGAACTAGCTCACTTGATTATGAACCTGAAGAAATTAGACGTCGTGGTTCAATTCAACCCGGTTTTGCTCACTATACATGGGAAAAGCACGAACATTTTTTAATTGATGTGCCCGGAGATAGCAATTTCAATGGTGATATGCCATACTTTTTAAAAGCTGCAGATGGGGTTGTGCTTACCATTGACGCCATCGACGGAGTTAGGCCACAAACCAAAAAAATCTGGCAACAAATTGAGGCCGCTAAACTACCTTGCATGGTATTTATTAATAAAATGGATAGAGAAAGAGCAAACTTTGATGTAGCTTTTAATGGTTTGTCTTCCTCCCTTGGCATGAAGCCTGTGGTTTATTACACTCCAATTATTGAAGATGAAAAATTTGTTGGCTTGATTGATATTTTTGCCGCTAAAGCCAGATATTTTAAAGGTGATGGAGAAAGTGAAGTTAGGGAAATCCCAGAAGATTTAAAAGATGAAGCTCAGTTACTTCGCGATGTTTCCATTGAAAATATTGCTGAATCTGATGAAGATTTGATGAATAAATACTTAGAAGAAGGCTCTTTGTCCGAGGCTGAAATAAGTGCTGCCATGCGCATTGCCGTTTTAAACAAGGAAATAGTTCCCGTAGTTGTGGGCAGTGCACTTGAAAACAAGGGCGGCCGCAGATTACTAGACTTGATAAATAATGTATTACCTTGCCCCTTAGACAGGGAAGCTTATGAAGATGCTGAAGGAACAACTAAAAAAGCTGATGATAGCAATTGTGCTGTATTTGTCTTTAAAACCATACACGATCAATTTTCAGGACAAATTAATTTAATTAGAGTTCTCTCAGGTCAGCTCTCTTCAGATTCTGTACTTAAAAATAGTAGCAATGAAGAAACAGAGCGCATGGGTTCTTTAATCTATCTAAACGGTAAAATTCAAAGTCCTTGCAAGGACGTTTTGGGTGCAGGAGCTATTGTGGCTGTTGCTAAACTCAAAAATACCTCCACAGGTGACACTTTGTATGACGACAAAGCTCCTTTTGTTTTAGCTCTGCCAAGCTTAGCTCCTCAGCTCATTACCTATGCCTTAGCTCCTAAAGAAAAAGGGGAAGAAGATAAGGTTTATGCTGCTGTGCAAAAACTGCTTGATGAAGACATAACCCTAAAATTGGCTAGGGACGTAGAAACAGGTGACACATTACTTTCAGGCATGGGACAATTACATATTGAAATATCTGTTGAAAAAGCAAAAAGACGCAATAAAATTGAAATCGAATTGAAAACTCCTAAAATTCCTTATCGTGAAACCGTTAGAGGAAGTTGCCAAGTGCAAGGACGCCATAAAAAACAATCAGGCGGTAAAGGGCAGTTTGGAGATTGCTTCATTGAAATGTCCGGTTGTGAGCGTGGTGAAGGCTATACTTTTGAAGATGCAATTGTGGGCGGCGCAATTCCTCGCCAATATATTCCTGCTGTTGATAAAGGAATTCAAGAAAGTGCAGCCAGAGGATTTTTGGCCGGCTACCCAGTAATTGATTTTAAAGTGAAACTTTATGACGGTTCTTATCACAACGTGGATTCCTCAGAAATGGCCTTTAAATTGGCCGGTTCAGTAGCCTTCAAAAAGGCTATGGAAACATTACAAACCGTGCTTTTAGAGCCAATTGCCTTGGTGGCAGTTTCCATTCCTGATGAATATATGGGGGATATAATTGGTGATCTTTCCTCAAGAAGGGGGAAAATCCTTGGTTCAGACTCTGAAGCCGGAACTACTGAAGTAAAAGCTCATGTGCCCATGGGCGAAATTATGCGTTATGCCTCAGATTTACGCAGTATGACCGGTGGACAAGGCATTTTTACCATGGAATTTGCCCACTACGATGACGCACCTTACCCCGTGGTTGAAAAAGTGGTGGAAGAATATCAAAAATCAAGAGAAGCTGATTAGCTTTTCAATGCCTCCTTTCTTAAAAACTTTTTTATTTTGGCTTATTTTTTTATAAAGGTTTGCAGGAAAAGATGGAAATTTCAAGAGGGGGAAAATCTAGCCTTTCAAAAGGCTTGGTTTTCTCCCTCTTGAGTAAAAAATAAATAAAATAAGGGCAAAATGAATGGAAAAAGTTAATATATTGTGGACAAACCCTCACCCTGATTTGGCAACAACCATGGTGTTTATGTATGCTGTTAATGCCAAAACCAAACAGTGGTTTGATAAAGTAACTGTAATAATATGGGGGCCAACTGCAAAACTTGTAGCTGAAGATGAAGTGGTTCAAGATGAAATCAAAAGAGCCATGGAGGTAGGAGTTGAGGTTTTAGCCTGTATTTCTTGCGCCTCCATGTATGGAGTAGTTGACAAACTAGAGGCTCTTGGTTTAAACCTAATGCCCATGGGAACACCATTAACTAATATTTTAAAGAGTGGTGAAAAATTACTAACCGTTTAACCCCGTTTGCAAATCAGTAAATATTGCAGACAATGGAAGATTATATGTCTCAAAATGAGAATATAGAGCTTGAAGAAATTTTTTTGGAATATGAAATTTTTCTTGCTCAAATTGATAAAATTTTTGCAGAGATGCACGCCAAATACCCTAATGAGGTGCGTTGCGAAAAAACCTGCAATGATTGTTGCCACGCTGTTTTTGATTTGTCTTTAGTAGAGGCAATGGCTATTAATAGGGCGTTTCAAGACAAATTTGATTATGGAGCTTTACGCTCAGCCATAATTGAACAAGCCAATACAGCAGATAGAGCTTTGGCTAGGCTTAAGTTTCAACTTTATAAGGAAACCCAAAAAGGGCAAAGCGATGAAGATATTATGGCAAAGGCAGCCAAAGCTAAGGTGCGATGTCCACTTTTAGGTGAAGACAACCTCTGCTTATTATATGAAAATCGTCCCATTACTTGCCGAATTTATGGTATTCCAACGGCCATTGGGGGCAAATCCCATGTGTGTGGCAAATGCAACTTTGATCTTGGAGCACAATATCCAACTTTACACCTTGATAAAATTCAAGATCGTTTAGCCCTTTTTAGTAGGCGTATTGCCAAAGTGCTTGGTTCTAAGTATTCTGAATTGCATCATGTTTATATTCCGGTTTCCATGGCATTAATCAATAAATATGACGATGCCTACCTTGGAATTAAAACCATACAAGCTCCCAAGAAAAAACATCGCTCTCCTCTTGGATAGTGGAGCAAAAACATAAAGGAATAAGCTATGGCTTTAAATATACCTGCTTCAGTTTACAGAGACAGCACCCCGCCGGATTTGACCGAAGAGCAAGAACAACTTAAACTTGATTTATATAATAAAATTCCACCCAGACGACGCAAGTTTATTGAAAGAATTGGTTATGAAAATTGGGATCCTTTTCCAAAACCAAATGATCCCATGGAAATCCGTAAGGACGTTTCCCAAAGAACAACTCAAGAATTAGTGCGTGATTTTTTTCAATCTCGCCCTAAGGACGAAGTGCAAAGCAATGCTTATCGTCAAGCAGCCCTTGAGCTTGCCATTGGAATTATTAATAAGGACGAAAAATATTTAGGTTATTTTGAATTTGCCATGTGGTATTATAATCTACTTGAAAGTGAAGGCTTGCTTGATGCTGAAAAGCAAAAAGCTAAAGCAAAAAATAAAGAATAAATTAATTAAATACAAAGGAAAAAAAATGAAAGAACGCTATGAATCATTAGACGAATATATTGCTGATTTAAAAGCTGAAATTGCTGAAAGTGAAAATTGCGCCAACCATTACTATCAACTTGGTATGGCCATGTTAGCTAAGCAAGACTATTCAGAAGCTGAAGACGCTTTTTTAAATTCTGTTAGGATTTCTCCACGTTTGGCAGAAGGATTTGTGCAGTTGGGCGGCCTTTGCTTGCAAAAGAACGACTATGAAGGATGTATGCGCTATAACAAAGAAGCTTCAAATATAAGGGCAAAATATCCCGTTCCTGTGGCCAATATTGGTTTTTGCCACTTGCAAATGGGAGAAATCAAAAAAGCTAAAACTGCCCTAAATAAAGCATTAAAATGGGATCCAAACTTCCTGCAAGCCAGAACAACTTTAGCCTCTGCTTATTTTATGGAAGAAAACTATGATGCTTGTATTGAAGAAAGCAATAAAGTAATTAGGCAAGAAGCTGGCTTTGCTCCGGCTTGGAATAACTTAGCACTGGCTTATTTTGAAAAGGGTGAATTTCAAAAGTCTAAAGAAGCAGTGGAAAATGCCCAAAAATGTGGATTTGAAGTGGCCCCTGCTTTTCTCAAGCAATTGCAAGAAAAATTGTAGGAATTTATTTTTTTTAATTTATTTTTTTCGAGAGGGGGAACTTTTGAAAAGTTCCCCCTCTCAAACTATCCCCCACCAAACTTTTAAATTTAAAAGCGTATGTATAGTAATTTCAGGTGAAACTACTATGTTGAGATAATAGCCTGATTTTTGGCTTTATTCCGCAAAGGAAATAATTATGAGTAAAGATTTTAGCCGTGATGATGAAGAACAGGGCGGTTTATTTAAAAAGAAAAGAAGATCCGAGGAAAACACATCGGAAGATCGTTCAGCTAGATTTAGTCAAGATAAATCAAATTTTAGCCCCAAAAGATTTAAGCCAAACCCAAGGGCTGAGGGCAAGAGAAATTTTGGGGACAGAGATGACAAAAGAAGTTTTGGATCTCCCAAAAAGTTTGGGGATAGAAATAAATTTAAAGATGGTGATGCTAAAAAAAACTATTCCGATAGAAAAGAGTTTAGACCAAGGGATAAATTTAATAAATTTGATGAAAATAAACCATTTTCGGAAAGAAAACCTAGAGGCCAAGGCTTTAGCTCTGAAAGAGATCGTGGCGACAATTTTAAAAGAAAAGATAGAGAATACAACGAGCCAAGAGAAAGTGGTGATCGCTTTCCAAAAAGAGATAGAGATTTTAGAAAACCAAGCTTTGAGCAAAGAGAAAATAACTCACGATTTGAAAGAAAAGATAGAGATTTTTCAAGAGAAAACTCACCAAGGTTTGAAAGAAAGGATAGGAACTTTGATAGAGAAAGCTCACCAAGGTTTGAAAGAAAGGATAGAGACTTTGATAGAGAAAACTCACCTAGGTTTGAAAGAAAAG
>CAYJHF010000014.1:12466-21124 GCA_964369905.1 uncultured Mailhella sp.
ATAGAGATTTTTCAAGAGAAAACTCACCTAGGTTTGAAAGAAAAGATAGAGATTTTTCAAGAGAAAACTCACCTAGGTTTGAAAGAAAAGATAGAGATTTCGATAGAGAAAGCTCACCAAGGTTTGAAAGAAGAGATAGAGATTTCGGTAGAGAAAGCTCACCAAGGTTTGAAAAAAGAGATAGAGATTTTAATCGTCCTAGTTTTGAACCAAGAGAAAATAATGAAAGGTTTGAAAAAAGGGACAAGGATTTTAAAAAACCATTTTCTGAAAATAAAGAACAAAATGATTTTAAACCTCAAGGATTTGCTCCCAGAGGCAGGTTTGAACAAGCTGGCAGACAAAATTCTGAATTAGCAGAAATACTTGACTTGGATCGTGGTATATTAAAATTGGTGGCCAAAAGAGCAAGATTTTTAGCAAGTCTGGTTGAAGCTAAAAACTTTGATCCAAAATCTGAAAAAGAAATCAGAATGTCTTGGGAAAATAATGCGGCTAAGTTTTGCAAAGATCCCAAGGCAAGCAGAGATTTATTTTTACTAGTCCAAGATATTGAGGCCATCTCAGAGCTTTCGGCAGATATGCCACACTTTAACCTTTGTCCTGCACCAAAGCCTGTGCAAATTGAGTTGCACGCTCCGGCTTGTGCACACTTAGCAAGGTATTATTTTGTTTTGGCCGGCATAAGTGGCCAAGAAACTAGCATGAGGAATATTCCGCTGACTGATTCCATAATAGATGGACTAAAAGCTATAAATATCCTTGGCGGAAACCTATGGTATGAAAATGACGGCTCAGTTTTTAGCCGTCCAAGTAAGGGGCTTGTTCGAGGTTCTGATATTGCCTTGCACATTGGCAAAGATAAGCTAAATATGTGGCTTTGCTTGGCTTTGTGTCTTGGTTTGCCTTATCATATAAAAATTAGTGGTGAAAATGAACTTAGACAAATTGACTTTGAACCCCTTGCTAAGTTTTTACCAAAATTAGGGGCAAGGTTTGTGCAGGTTATTCCCTCCCAAACCGGTTTGCCCATTAGAATTGAAGCTTCCGGTGTGACTCCTGAAGAAGTTCTTATTCCAAGTGATTTACCTATGGAATTTGTATTGGCTTTGCTTTTAGCCGCCAACTTCTGGGACGCACCCATTAGGTTTGATTTATCAGAATTTATTAATTCATTACAAGATGATGCGCAAAAAAGTTTTATGTGGCAACAAGAGCTTGAGGAATTGAGCAAAGTTTTGGAAAATTGCCAAATACCATTGGTGCAAGAAAATAATATGTTCTATTGCTCTCCTAAAGATCCCGTATTGCCACAAGAATGTGCAATTCCATCTGATGCTGAAATTAGTACATTTTTCTTATTATTTCCTGCTTTAACCAGCGGTTATGTAAAATTAAATGGCCTTTGGCCCTTGGAGGGCAAGCAGTCCATGATAAAACCTATTATGGATTTTGCCGGACTTGATTTTAGTATTGAGGAAAGTTTTGCAACTTCAAAGGGTATTTCTGATTCTCCGGCAAATGCTGATGATTTTAGCTCTATAGCTTGTACAACTGCGTTAAAAACTTTATTATTTTTAATTTACCATCAAAAAACTGATCAGGATGAGTTGAAAATTTCAAAATCCTTGCAGGAAGAATTTAATTTTACAGCAAATGACTACGCAAATGCAGTGAATTTTTTAGAATTACTTGGTTATGATGAAAATATGAATAGAGCTGACCCAACAAGTTCAGCCTTTACCGCTCCAAGTGCCGATTGGGCTATGGCTTTTTCCATGGCTGCTTATTATAAGCCTAGGATTCAATTGGTAAATCCAAATATTATGAATGATTACTATCCATTTTATTGGCGTTTATATAATACATTGCCAAAACCTGAACTCAAAAAGCAGGAAAAAAAATCTGAGGAAAGTTCTAAAAAAAGAATAATTGCTAAAGGTGCTTTTGCCCAAAATTTACCTGAATTTAAATATGACAATGACGAGGAGTAATCCTAATAATTGAAAGCTCTGCACAATGATTTGTGCAGAGCTTTAGATTTTCTTCTTTCAAAAGCTAATAAATCAGTATGTTATAATTTCATATCAAAATTTTTTGATATAAAACTTGACAATTGCAAATCCTTGCATAATCATTATTTTGCAAGGTTGGCAAAATCAGCTATTTCAGACTTAGCCTTGAAAAGGAAAAAATATGTCAAAAAATAAAGCTACAAAAATCTTAGTACCTATTTTAATGTTAGCCATAGTGCTTGGTATTTGGCTTGTAAAAAATCAAGAGCAAGAAGCTCCGCGAATTACAGGGGAATTTGCCTTGGCTGCAAAAAGTGTTGATCTTGAACAGCTAAAGACTCACAATTTGCCTATGATTATAGATTTTGGAGCTGATGAATGTGTTCCGTGCAAAGAAATGGCTCCTGTTCTGATTGAATTAAATGAAGAGATGCAAGGTCTTGCAATTATAAAATTTGTGGACGTCTGGAAAAATCCTGAGGCTGCAAATAACTTTCCGGTACAAGTTATTCCAACTCAAATAATTATTAATGCTGATGGAAGCCCTTATATTCCAAGTAAGGATTTTGGAGTACAATTTTTAATGTATTCAGGAAAGGAAACAGGAGAGCATATTTTTACTGCCCACCAAGGAGGGCTGAATAAGGAGCAAATGCGGTTAATTCTGCAAGACATGGGTGTTAATTAATGGACATCTTGCTAAATTCTTTGTCTACTCTCATTGTGGACAGCTTTTGGATTGCTCCTATTTTAGCTTTTGTGGCCGGAGTTTTAACTTCATTTACTCCATGTGCTCTTAGTAGTGTTCCATTAGTAGTTGGCTTTGTTGGAGGAACTGGTGGAAGAACTACCAAAAGAGCTTTTTTTCTTTCTTTAACTTTTGCTCTTGGCTCTGCCCTTAGCTTTACTGCCCTAGGAATTATTGCCACCATGGCAGGAAGTCTTTTAGGAACTGCCTCCACTTGGTGGTTCTTGTTTTTAGGGATTTTAATGTTGCTTATGGCCTTGCAAGTTTGGGAATTGTATGAAATAATACCCTCAAGTTATTTGCTTTCCAAAAGCAGTAAAAAAGGATATTTGGGAGCCTTATTAGCCGGTATTTTAGGAGGAATTTTTTCCTCGCCTTGCTCCACTCCGGTTTTAATTGCTCTTTTAGCTGTGGTTGCAGGCAAAGGAAGTTTTGCATGGGGTATTATTTTGCTTTTGCTATACTCCGTTGGGCATGGAATTTTAGCCGTGGCTTGTGGTACTTCGGTGGGTTTTGTACAAAAATTATCCGCCAGTAATCGCTATGTTAAGTTAAGCAAGGCTTTAAAGTTTATCATGGGAATTTTAATTACTGCCATTGGGTTTTATATGTTTTACTTAGCATTTTGATTATTAAAAATTTTAAAATAGGGGGTTATTATGAAAATTATTATAATAGGAGCAGTGGCCGCCGGAACTTCAGCAGCCACTAAGGCCAGAAGAAATGATGAAAATGCTGAAATTATTATTTATGAAAAAGATAATTTCATTTCTTACTCAGGTTGCGGTATGCCTTATTTTCTTGGTGGAGAGATAGAAAATATAGAAACTTTAACTCCCAGAGATCCCAAATTTTTTAAGGATAAACATAAAATTGATGTACATATTGGCCATGAAGTTTTAAAAATTGATGCAAAAAATAAAAATGTAAGCGTAAAAAATTTACAAAATGGAAAAGTTTTTACGGACAATTACGATAAACTTGTTATTGCTACAGGGGCAAGTCCACACAGACCTGAAATTAAAGGAATTGAGCAAGAACAGGTTTTCTTTCTAAGAAATATTAATGATAGCCTAAACATAAAAAAATATCTTGAGCATAAAAAACCAAAAAATGCTGTCATTGTAGGCACAGGCTTTATTGGCTTTGAAGTCTTGGAAAATTTTGCACAACTTGGGCTTGATGTGACGATTTTAGCCCGCTCCAATAAGATTGCCACAAATTTAGACGAGGATATGGCAAAATATCTTGAGCATGAACTAAATCTAAAAAACTTTAAAATCAAAAAAGAATGCTCCATTATTGAGTTTACGGAAAATAAAGCAATTCTTTCCGATAAAAGTGTTATTGACTGTGATTTACTGATTTTATCCACAGGAGTTCGCCCTAATACAGAGCTTGCTGAACAGGCAGGCATTGAGCTTGGGCAAACCAAGGCCATTAAAGTTGATAAAAAAATGCAAACTAATTTACCAGATATTTATGCTTGTGGTGATTGTATTGAAACCTTTTCTATTATTACGGGCAAGCCAAGCTATAAACCCCTTGGTAGCACGGCCAATAAAACAGGAAGAATAGCCGGAGATGTAATTACCAATGGCAATCTTGAATATAAGGGAAATCTTGGCACAGGAATTTATAAAATTTTTGATTTGACGGTTGCAAGCACAGGGTTGAATGAAAAAGAAGCCCTTGAAAATGGCTATGAAATTGAAGTTTGTCACAATATAAAGCCAAATAAGCCTGAATATATGGGTGGAAAAGAAATGGTGATTAAGGCCATTGCAGACCGTAAAAGCGGACGTCTACTTGGAGTACAAATTGTTGGTTTTGATGGCGTGGACAAAAGGATTGATATTTTTGCCACATTGATTACTTATGGGGCTAAAGTTGATGAGCTTTTCCATTTAGATCTTGCTTATGCTCCACCATTTTCCACCACTAAAGATCCTGTGCACTATACAGGCATGATTTTAGAAAATGCCATTCACAATAAAAGAGGATTAATTACAAGCAAAGGTTTAAAAGCTTTGGACAAGAAAATTCAAGTAATTGATGCCAGAAGTGTAAGCGATTTTGAGAAAAAGGGTAGTGTGAAAAATGCTGTAAATATTCCACAGGCTAAATTGCGCAATGATGACTTGAACCTTGACAAAGACGCTCCGACTGTGATTTTTTGCAATAAGGGAGTAACAGGAAATGCTGCCCAAAATATTTTAATTAATAAGGGTTTTAAAAATGTTCTAAACCTTTCAGGTGGGCATAAATTCTATAAATGTACAGACTGTGACGAATAGTAATGTTATAATAACATTTGCCAAAGTAAAAATTAACCATTAATTTTTACTTGACATTTGTGCAAAATAAAAGTTATTAAGAATTTGTTCGCAATTAATTTTTTGGAACATCTGCACAATTAATCGTGCAGAAAAATATTATTAGGAAAAGCAATGAATTTTACAACTAGAAATTATTATAGCTATGCTTATTATTTTACCCTTAGTGTTTGCTCACGGAAGGTAGTCTAGTTGTATTAAATCATATACATTTTTATGCAAGACCGTTTTCGTGAGAAGACGGTCTTTTTTTTGTAATGTTTAACTGTAAAAAATCGAGGTAGCTCATGTTGTCGACCATTGGAATTTGGCTAATTTATGCCCTTATATTTGTTTGGCTTGCCCATAAGGGTAAGGGTTATGATGTAAACACTACAGGGGCAGTAGGCTTTGTGGTGCAAGCCTTTGCCTATGTGGCCACATATTTTTCAGCTGTAGCCTTGATTGGTTTTGCCGGACTTGCCTATATGTATGGTATGCAAATTAGTTTAATTGGAATTGGCAATGCCATTTTTGGAACATTTTTTGTGTATATGTTTTTGGCGTGGGACACTAAAGTTTGGCAAAAGAAATTAGGAGCAAGAACTCCGGCTCAATTGCTTAGCTTTGGGCATAAATCGCCTAAACTTGGTATTTTCTTGGGTTTAGTTTTTGCAATTTTTCTTTCTGTTTACGCCTCAGCCGTAATTAAGGGCGGGGCTGTGATGTTAGCCAATATTTTACCAGTTTCTACAGGACTTATTTCTTGGGGCTTGGCAATTTTTGTAGGTTTTCTTGTTTGGTGGGGTGGTCTTAGGGGTGTAATTTATACAGAAGCCATGCAAGGATTTATAATGCTACTTGGCATAATTTTATTGATTTATGCTGTGCTAAATGCTGTTGGTGGCCCTATTGATGGTTATGTGGCTCTCTCAAAACTAGAGGCAAGTGCTCAAGCTAATAATGGTTTTACATCTTTTTCTTCTGGTTCTGAAGGACTTTTTGTATTCTCATTAATTGTGGTTATGTCCATTTCTGTTTGGGCTCAGCCTCAGATTATTCAAAGACATTTTGTCATAAGCACTAAGAAGCATTTGCCAAAAACAGCCATTATTGCAACTTTGATTACCTTGGTTCTAATCGTTGGCACTTACTTTATAGCGGCACTTTCTCGTTTGATTTTGCCTGAAGTTGAAAATCCGGATCGAGTAATGGCCATATTAACGGATATGCTTCTACCAAATATGGGGCAACAAATTTTTATTATTGCCATTATTTCCGCCTCACTTTCAACCACAACAGCCCTCTATCACATTGCCGCTTCTGCCTTTGCCGAAGATATTTCCGGCAAAAAAAATAAGCAAATGTGGTTTCTTGGCATGGTATTATGTATTACAGTCAGTGCTTTATCAGCCAATTTAGATGGACAAATTATTGCATTTTTATGTACTACAGCTTGGAGTGTAATCGGTGCAACTGCCCTTGTGCCTTACTTAGCCTTGGTGAAGTTTAATATTAGACATGAAAATGCTGCTTGGTGCAGTAGTATTAGTGGTTTTACAACCTGTATTGCTTGGTATATTTTGGTAAATCCAAAAACATCTTTACTAACAACCCCATTACTACAGGGAGATATAGCAAACTTACCACCATTTTTTGCCGGAATAATTGTTTCTTTACCAATATTTATTCTAACTTATAGATTTGCCATATTAAAAAAAAGTGAGGTAATAATTGAACAATCGAAATAAACTAAATAATCCACGCCGAAAAAGTCAATTTTTGACTTTTTCTACAAAGGCACGTTGCCTCCAAGTGCCACGTTGTGGACGCCACAAGTGAATTGTGGCTCACTTTACGGCACGCAAAGCTGACGCATTTGCTTACAGCTTTGATTAGTCTCTGCTGAAAATTTTTTTTTGCACCAAACTTTTGCAAGTAAATTGCACGTTCCGTGCTTATTTCTTGCAAAAGTTTTAGACTTATTTTAATAAAAAACTTTTTATTTATAAATGGTTATCATATTTTTCAGCATCGACTAAATATTAAGCCTGCCGGGGCAATAATTTTTAGCAGAGATTAAAGCCTCTTGGTTAGTTTTTCCTTCCATTGGCAATAATAGTAAAAAATATTCTTCTCATAGGGATAAATCTTATTTGTTGCAAATTTTTTTTGGAAAATTATCATATCCCTATGGGCTTGAATATTCCCAAGCAACATTTTTTTCAGCCTTGTGTCGATGGCCACTAAGTTATTTTCTTGGTCATACATAAAGTTTGGCGGTGCAACATCGCCATGGCAGTGCTTTAGCCTATGCAGGCGCAATAAAAACTCCTGAACCTTTTCACTTTCGTTTGCCTGCAAAATTCTACCTTCAATATAGGGCATTAAAATAAATTGATCTTGCACCAAGTGTTTTTTTAAAACTCCTGCCCCATAAATGCTTACAAGCTCACTTAGCCCCATGTTTTGAAGCTTTTGAGTGTTTAGTAAAATTTTTAAACAATCGGACTTTCTAAAAAATGTTAAAAGTTTTTTTCTAAATCTTTTGAAAAAAATTCTTTTTAAAATATAGCTTTGACCTTCAATAGAAATTAGCTCCACAGCAGAATTGTAATTGCTTTGAAATTGTTTTTCTTGGCAATAATCACCTAAAACTATTTTTTGCAAAATTAGAAAATAGCTTTTATCAAAAGTGTAGATTTTATACTCAGAACAGTTCTGCACAAAAGGCTTCATTTTTATTCCTATGAAATTTATAAATTCTATTTTATTTCTTGAAAAATACTTTTCTTATAAGAAAATGTCAAATTATAACAAATTTTCAGATTTGAAATTCTTTGACATAAATATGCTTGCTTGATAGAAGTTTAAAAAGAATGTGAAAATGAGAAGGAATAGGTATGTTTAAAAATATAAATAATCATATACATTATTCTGCTGGAAATTCTACAGTAATACTGGGCAATAGTATCGAAATATTAAAACAAATAGAAGAAAAATCCATAAACCTCATTTTTGCGGATCCACCCTATAATATAGGCAAAGATTTTGGAAATAATAAAGATAAATGGAGCTCAATCCATGAATATATTGAGTGGTGCAAAAGCTGGATTGACGAGTGCTTTAGAGTTCTAAGAGATGATGGTACAATCTATATAATGACAGCAACTCAACATATGCCATATTTAGATATTTATGTTTCAGAAAAATACAATGTGTTATCAAGAATTATATGGAAATATGACAGTTCAGGTGTTCAATCAAAAAACAATTTTGGCTCAATGTATGAACCTATTTTAATGGCTAACAAAAGTAAAAAAAATAAATTTGTATTCAACTATCAAGATATTTTGGTTGAAGCCAAAACAGGAGCACAGCGGAAGTTGATTGACTACAGAAAAACCCCTCCTCAGCCGTATAATATTACAAAAGTTCCTGGAAATGTATGGGATTTTAATAGAGTTAGATTTAAAATGGATGAATATGAAAATCACCCCACTCAAAAACCGGAAGCTTTATTGTCAAGAATAATTTTAGCTTCAAGCAATGAAGAGGATATTGTGCTAGACCCATTTAG
>CAYJHF010000014.1:21134-21906 GCA_964369905.1 uncultured Mailhella sp.
GGAACATTTACGACTTCAGCCATAGCACAAAAATTTAATAGGAAATCCATAGGCATAGAAATAAATGAGGAATACTTTGAAATTGGGTTGAGAAGGCTTTCTGTGAGTCAAGAATATAATGGAAAAATATTAGAAAAAAACAAAAATAAAAAGACAAAAAACAAATCTAAGCAAGACCATTTTAATGAGCTACAATGCAAATTATTATCTTAACATATAACTCGTATTGAGTAGTTTTTAAAAATTTTTAAGACATTTTAGGAAATTATGAAAGATTTTATAAGAGAAATTATTTATAATGAGTTTGGGCCTAGTTATCAAGAGTATTATGATAAAAGTCCATTGTTACAATACTTAGATTTGAAAATGGGCGCAATTCACGGCAGTTCAAAAAGTAGAAGAAATTTTGCCAACATTTATGCAATTTATTCAATATTACATTTTTATTGTAAAGATTACTTTGATAAACCTAATAGCTATAAACAATCTACAGGCTATGAGTTTACTTTGCTTCATAATTTTTATAGAGGTTTGTATGGTGGGGAAAAGTTGCAAAATCATGCTTTAAATAGTCGTGTGAATGGAGAATTTAAGAATAAAACAAAAGAAAATTCCAAGCCTTTAATTATAATTGAGAATGGAAAATATTTACTACATATAGACTATTTATATGTTTCAGGAAAAGATATTTCCATGGTTGCAATAAAAATAATCCAAAAATATATAGACCTGTTGCAACAAAAAGACAATATTTTAAATAAAGTATTAATAA
>CAYJHF010000015.1:0-21725 GCA_964369905.1 uncultured Mailhella sp.
TGAAAACACAAAGCAAAAAGCGATGACAGGCGCTGAGATTACAGAAAAATGTAAAAACTCTATTAATGCCGTACAAGAAGAGTCTAATAAACTACGCAATAACATGAATGCCTTGGCAGAACACGCTCAATCCATTAATACAGTTATGGGCGTAATTACTGATATAGCAGACCAAACCAATCTATTGGCACTCAATGCAGCCATTGAGGCCGCAAGAGCCGGAGAAGCCGGACGTGGTTTTGCCGTTGTTGCTGATGAAGTTCGTAAATTGGCTGAAAAAACCATTAGTTCTGCAACTGATGTTGCCAATGCCATTCAAGCCATTCAAGCCAGCACTGAGAGCAATGTGAAGCAAGTTGATATTGCTGTGCAAAGCATTGAAGAAGCTACAGAATTGGCCAATCAAAGCGGTGAAGCCCTACATGATATTCTTGAAATGGCTGAGCTTAGTGCCAATGGTGTGCGTGCCATTGCAACTGCAAGTGAAGAGCAATCAGCAACAGTTAGCGAAATGGCCAATAGTATTGAAGAAATCAATAATATTGCAACCAATACTAACAATGCAATGTATGAAGCAACAAGTGCTGTTTCAGCTCTTTCTGCCCAAGCTCAAGAGCTAACAAATATTATTGCAAGCTTAAAACAATAAGCATATTTTAATCCAATTATAAAAAAACCATTTTTTTGAGTTCAGAAAAATGGTTTTTTTTCTTGAGGAAGCTAAAATGTATGAATTAGTGCAAGTGGGAGAAAAAACCTACTATATTAATTGTCCGGTTAGAATGGGTATTTATAAAATTTCGGATTCTGATGTTTGTTTGATAGACAGCGGGAATGATAAACATGCCGCCAAGAAAGTGCTCAAAATTTTAACCTCAAATGCTTGGAATTTGAAAAGCATTTTTAATACTCATTCCCATGCTGACCATATTGGTGGAAATAGTTTTTTACAAGAAAGAACAGGTTGTAAAATTTTTGCCTCCCCTTGTGAGTTAGCTTTTATTGAGCAACCGGAACTTGAACCTACCTATCTTTATGGTGGTTTTCCTTTCTCCCATTTAAAAAATAAATTTCTTTTGGCCGAACCGAGTAAGCCGGAAGCAATAAGCCAACAAAATCTTCCCAATGGCCTTGAAATGCTCCTTATTAATGGACACTCTACAGGAATGCTAGCATTTAAGACTTCTGATGAGGTTTGGTTTTTGGCGGACAGTCTAATGAGTGAAGCTATTTTGGAAAAATATCATATTGCTTTCTTATTTGATATGGAAAATTACTTGCAAAGTTTAGATAAAATTAAAGATCTCGAAGGTAAGTTATTTATTCCGGCCCACGCAGAGCCAACAGAAGATATTCAAGAGTTAGTCAAGATTAATCGAAATAAAGTCTTTGAAATTATAGCTTTTTTACAAAAAATTTGTGCTGAGCCAAGCTCTTTTGAGCATATATTAAAATCTGTTTTTGAGCATTACAAGCTAACTATGGACTTTAATCAATATGCGCTTGTTGGTAGTACTATTCGCTCTTACCTTAGCTATATGTATGATAAAAAAATTCTGACTGCAAGTTTTAGCAATAATAATTTATATTGGCAAACTCAATATGCAGAGTAATCCCAAGCCTTATACCAATCTCCGCTATGCTTTATTTTTTTTAATTGTATACAAGATTTTGGATTAATAAGTCTGGCACAAAACTTTGCGTTAACTACAGGTGGGATAGTTTTATCCGAACTGCCCGTTAAATGTTTTTGATTTAAATCTTTAATATTTTCAACTACATCAATTGGGTTTAATGATCCATTAAGAGGGCTTACCTTATGGTAATTTGTCCAAGTATTGTGATCTAATAGTCCTGCCACACTACCCAAAAAATACACATCATCACGCATTGCCGCAACTAAGACAGCCACACCAGCACCGCCAGAATAACCGACTAAACTTATTTCACTAGCTCCTGTGCTTTGCTTTGCTTCGTTTATGGCGGCATTAATAGAGTTTATTACCTCAGGTGCTAAGCGATGGTTTGTCCAATATTTATAATTGCAATTTTCAAGTTCTTCTTTTGAATAATACTGACAAGGCCTTGCAAGGTATAAAACAGCTCCTTTTGAAAAATCGTTTAGAGCTAAATCTTTTCCTGTGTTTAAAGTGGGAGTCGGATTGTTTGAAATAGTGTTTCGATTAATCCAAGCTAAACCATCACCCTCAATATAAACGTGTAGTTTATTATTATTTTCAGTGGCAGGGCGCAGTAAGCCATACAGAATAAAATCATTTGTTTGGAACTTTTTAGCAACAAAACCATTTTCTTCATGGGCATAAATATTTTTGTTAGTATTATTGCTTCCCATACTGCTTGTACAGGCAGTAAAGAGCAGAGAAATTATAAGAAAATAAAGAATTTTCATAAAAAAAACTTAGTTTTGCGGTGCATTTAGTGCATGAATAATTGATTCTTCTATTCTGGTATTTGGAACGCAATACATGGAAGTTGATCTTTCCGGATAGTCATTTAAAAGTATTTTAGGTGGGGCATAAAAAATATTTGCATCGTCTAAATTGCTAAACCTTGTAGCATCTATGGCAGAATTGGCATTTTCTGATAAAAACTGTTCTACGCTAAATTCCTTATTTGGTTCAAAGCGTTCAGGCGGAAATGTTCCAACTTCACCCTGATTAAAATAAGCCACTTTATGTTGCATATATTTTTTTTCAGAAACATTTTTACCATTAATCAGTTCACGATAATTATCAAATTTATGCAGGGCATAAAGAATTTTTATCTGAACTTTACTGGAATTGCTTAAGCTCTTTAATAATCTTACTTCAACCTTTCCATGCAGTTCCAAAATTCTAGTATTATAAAAATGGCTTTCTTTGCTACTTATAATGGTATGAAGAGGGCTTTCTTCAGCTTTAAATGTGTAAGAAAATCCTGTATTATTTTGCTGTGTGCCATGGTTTATTAGCTGACCGCAGTCTAACAAAGCCTTTGGGACTTCACTTTTAAAATCTGCCTGAATAATTCCATTTTCCAAATCTATATTTTGTACAATATAGTCTGAGGAAATATGATTTAATAAAATTTCCCAAGCCTCTGCAAAGGGCAAGTTCACTTCTGTTTCATACTCAGACATAGGCATAAGTCTTGCATTTGGGAGGCAAGAAAAAAGTAAAAAAAATGAACTAAGATAAAAAATTCTTACTAACATAGCTAGATTATATTACATTTAATATTAAGAAACGCTTTTTACCAAGTTTAATACGGTATTCACCCTTAGTTAGTGGTAAAAAAGCATCGTTATATTTTTCATCATTTACGCTTAATGAACCTTGGGCAATTAACCTCTTGGCTTCTCCCTTAGATTCAACCAATTTAGCATCATACAAAAAGGAAACCGGAGCACTTGTTTCACCTTCTTTACATTCAAAACTTTCTGTGTCCTCTGGCAATGCACCACCTGTAAAAACTGCATTAAAACCTCTTCTTGCTTCATCTGCAGCCTCCTTACCGTGGTAAAGCTCTACCATTTCATGGGCTAAGTTTTCCTTAGCTACCTTGGGGTGTAAAATTCCATCTTCAACTTGTTTTTGCAATACAGCTATTTCTTCAAGGGTATTTTGAGATAAAAGTTCATAATAACGCCACATAAGTTCATCTGAAATGGACATAATTTTACCAAATTGAGTGGAAGCAGGCTCATCAATTCCCACGTAATTGCCGTAAGATTTGGACATTTTACGCACACCATCAAGACCCACAAGCAGGGGCATAGTTAGCACACATTGTGGCTCTTGTCCATAATGACTTTGCATGGTTCTACCCATTAGCAAGTTAAATGTTTGATCCGTTCCGCCCATTTCCACATCGGTTTTTAAGGCAATAGAATCATAGGCCTGAGCCAAAGGGTAGAAAAATTCGTGAATAAAAATTGGACGCTCTTCCTTATAACGCTTGGAAAAATCATCTCGCTCCAGCATTCTGGCAACTGTGCAGTTTGCCATTAATTTCAGAATTTCTTGAGGAGTAAGAATATTTGACCAAGTGGAGTTAAAAGCAACATTTGTTTTTTCACGATCTAAAATCTTAAAAAGTTGTTTTTTATAGGTTTCGGCATTTTCCATAACCTGTTCTTCAGTTAAAGCAGGGCGAGTTTCGGATCGTCCGGAAGGATCACCTATTCTGCCTGTAAAATCCCCAATTACAAAGGTTACATTGTGGCCGAGCTCTTGAAAATGTCGCATTTTGTGCATTACAACCGTATGACCAAGGTGCAAATCAGGGGCTGTTGGATCAAAGCCAACCTTAATTTCAAGAGGTTTGTTGCGAGCTAGTTTTTTGCGCAAATCTTCTTCAGAAATAAGATCAAATATTCCACGTCTAATGATTTTAATTTGCTCATCAATACTTTTTATATCAAGGGGGCCTTTTGTCATTGCTTACTCCAAACTATATTATTTAATAACTTTAAATTATCTTGTGTACTTACCTGGTCCGGGCATAATAAAACCACGCTCCACTAATCTTTGCCAAAACCAATCTTGGCTTTGCACAAACATGGAAATGCGTTTAGAAGCACTTTTTACGTGTATAACATCATTAAATTCAAGACTATGGCAAACCTGTCCATCAATGGTTATAACTGCATCACCCTTTAATGTATTGATTTTTACCAAGGATTCACGTGGCAAAACCAAAGGCGGAAAAGATCCTGCAAAGGGGCTTATGGGTGTTAGAACGTGTGCATCTAAAGAGGGAAAAACCAATGGCCCATGGGCAGAAGCCGCATAAGCTGTTGCTCCGAGCGGTGCTGAACAAATTAGTCCATCGCAATAAAGTTCGCTTAGAAAAACATTGTCCACACTTAACCCAATGGAAATGGCTTTGGCAACCATGCTTCTGGCAACTACCACATCATTTACAGCAATTCCGCTATAAATACATTCATTACCACGCACAAGCTCCCACCATAAAGGAGTGCAGTTTTGAATTTCATAGCCACCTTGCAACAATTTTTCTAGAGAATTTTGCCAGTTTTGTGGTGAAATATCCGTTAAAAACCCTACACGTCCAAAATTTATGCCTAAAAGTGGAATAGCAAAATCATATAAAGTTCTTGCAACTCCAAGCATTGTTCCGTCACCACCCAAAACAAGGGCAATGTCAGATTGTTTTGCCATTTCTTTTACTTCAAGCTCTGAACTTGTAAGCTTCTTCAGTAAAGCAACTTTACCTTTTGCCTGCAACCAACTCTGAATAGATTTGCCAACCTCAAAAGCTTCAAAATTATCTTCCTTAGTCAAGATTAAAAATCTTTGCAAGTCTATGGTGTTTGATTTTTTTCTACACTCAAAACTTATAGAGTTATTTTCAAAGGGGATTTCAGGGGCTAAATTTTGGTTATTTTCCGACATAATACAAAACCCCAAGGGGGATATGAATATAAATTAATAGCTCTGCATAATCATTTTTCTGCAAAGTTCTTCATAAAAAAATTTTTGATAAAATGAGAATTTTATATGCAAAGCTAAAAGGCAGACAAATTAATAGCTTAACAAAACAAAGTTCTTTTGTTTGTTTTGATTTGTGCTCGAATTTGCCTTGCAAATTTACCGTTTAATTTTTTAAGAAAACCTTTGTCTAGACAAAGGTTTTTCTTAAACTTTTTTCAAAAATTACTCAAAGCCATAAAATCAGATTTACATTCTCGAAAAAGATAACGTAATAAAGTTCAGATGTTATTCATCATCATCTTCTTCTTGCATAATATCATGCACAGCATCTAGGAAAATTCCATAGGCAATTTTCTCAATTTCCATTTGAGGTTCAAAATTGAATATTTCCTCAGGAAATGGATCGTCTTGTCCTAGGCCTTCAAAGTGACTGTCAAACTTACTGCTGTATTCAGAAATAAGTCTTGAAACTTCAATCACAATGGGGTTTTCAGGTTCAACTAATGGGAGCTCATCTTCATCAGCATTATCATAGTCATCACCATAAGTTTCTTCAATTAAATCTTCAAACTCATCAAGAGCTTTCATGATTTCATCTTCAGCCAAATTTTCAAATTCTGGTTTTGTTTTTACTGTTTTCATAAGTGCACGATAGCCTTTATATGTTTTACTGTCAATAATTTAGTTCAACTTGAAAAAACGTTTGAAAATCGTTCTTATTTCATACTGCTTATATACTCCCATCTTTTGAAAGTTTTTTTAGAATAAACTTTGGAACAATACCTTTTACACTTTCTATGGTTAACATTCTGCGCATAATTCCAAGTTGGTCTTGCAGTGGAAGCTTTTTAGGGCAAACATCTTCACAACCCAAAAGCCCCATACAGCCAAACACTCCTGAGTCGTCGCCAACTAGTTCAAAATAGTCCTTGTTTGTGCGATTATCCCTTGGATCAAGATAAAATCTAGCTAATCTATTTATGCTTGTTGCACCTATAAAATCTTCACGCATACGGGCATTACCACAGGCAGCCACGCAACAACCACACTCAATACAGCGTTCCAGCTCAAAAATATTATTGGCAAGTTCATTATCCATACGCTCTTCCTCTAAGCTTGGATCAAACTTCTTTTCAGTATGTAGCCAAGACTCAATTTTTGTGCCAACTTGCCTAAACCAAGTGCCTGTGT
The DNA here is from genome assembly GCA_964369905.1 of uncultured Mailhella sp. Lineage (GTDB taxonomy): Bacteria > Desulfobacterota > Desulfovibrionia > Desulfovibrionales > Desulfovibrionaceae > Taurinivorans. The sequence continues at coordinate 6,648 of CAYJHF010000015.1, forward strand.
CTACTGATAAGTCACCTACCAATTTAAATACAGGCAGTGGGTGCAGGGTAATTATTTCCGGCAAGTCGGAAGTTTGAGTTTGACAAGCAAGCCCCGGCCTACCACAAATCACCATGCCACACGAACCGCAAATTCCAGCTCTACAACAAAAATCAAACTGCAAGCTTGGATCTTGTTCATCTCTAATGAGATTTAATGCCACAAACAAAGTCATGCGATCAAACTCTTCCAAATAAAAAGACTGCATTTGGGGTTTTGAACTTGGATTGGCAGGATTATATCTAAATATTTGAAACTCTAATTTTCTGGCCATATTTTTTCCCTTTTTTAAATTAGTTCACGCTGAAAAAGTCAATTTTTGACTTTTTCAGTAAAGGCTAACTATTTGAGTAGGTCTTTATTGATACGAAGTTTTTCAGCAGGAATATCAGCATATATAATTTTACCGCCACCATAGCCACGCTCTCCCGGGGCAAGTTCATAATAGGGAGTTGCCTCTTCATATTCTAATCTTGGCAAATCACTACCTTGCTCCCAATAGGCCAAAGTTCTGTTTAACCATTCTTTGTCATTGCGTTCTGGATAGTCTTCTCTAGCATGAGCTCCACGGCTTTCAGTACGCTTTAAAGCTCCATAGGCGGTGCACAGGGCAAGTTTTAACATTCCATCAATGCGCAAAGCCAAGGAAAGTTCGGGGCTAAATCCAATATTTGAGCCATGAAGTCCAATATTTTTTGCTCTTTTTCTAAGCTCTTGCAATTTAGCAACACCCTCTTCAAGGCTTGGACCATTACGGAAAATTCCAACGTGTTCCATCATAATGTCTTGCATGGCATTGCGAATTTCCACTGCATTTTCTCTGCCATTTTTAGAATAGCTCATATTATAAATTTTTTCTTCAAGTTGTTTTTTAGCTTCCGCAATGGATTTTGTTTTTATGATATTTTCTTGAACTTGCAAAAATTCTCTTACTTTTTCACCTATAATTCTGCCTGCCACAATAGTTTCAGCCAAAGAATTACCACCCAAGCGATTAAAACCGTGCATATCCCAACAGGCCGCCTCACCGGCAGCAAATAAACCGTGTAAGCCATAGGCTGCACCATCTTTATTTATACGCACTCCCCCCATGGAATAGTGTTGGGTTGGACGCACCGGAATAAGTTGATGAATTGGATTAACTCCAAGAAAATGTGTGCTTATATCATACACTTCTCGTAAATTTGTGGTAATATGCTTTTCGCCTAAGTGGCGAATGTCAAGCCATAAATGATCCCCATAGGGTGATTTTACCCCAAGGCCCTTTCTCATGTGCTCAGTCATACGCCTGGAAACAACATCGCGAGAAGCAAGTTCAGATTTTTCAGGTTCATAATCGGGCATAAAGCGATATTCGTTTACATCAAGCAAAGTTCCCCCATCACCTCGGCAACCCTCGGTTACTAAAATATCGGTGGGAACTGTTCCTGTGGGATGAAATTGCACAGCCTCCATATTGCCCATGGGAACCATTCCGGTTTCCAAGGCCATAATTTGCCCGCCTCCATCGCAGATCACTGCATTGGTGGTTGCTTTATAAATTCTGCCATAGCCTCCTGTGGCAATTAATGTAGCTTTAGCAAGAAAGGCTATTAGTTCACCTGTTCTAAGGCAACGGGCAATACAGCCCATGCAGTTTTCTCCATCATGGATTAATGTTTCGGCCTGCATACGATCAAACATATTAACGCCAAGCTGTAATAGCTTATTGTCCAAGGTATAAAGCACAGAGTGGCCTGTTCCGTCAGAAGTATAACAAGTGCGCCACTTTGCCGTTCCCCCAAAAGCTCTGGAGTGAATAAGTCCTTCTTTTTCTTTTAGCTCTTCCGCTTCAAATGGTTTTCCACCCTTATAATAAGTGTGTACACCCGGAACTACACGACTCCACGGCACACCAAGATAGGCCATTTCACGCATGGCAATGGGCCCTGTGTCCGCAAAAAGCCTTGCAACTTCTTGATCACAGCCCCAGTCAGAACCTTTTACTGTGTCCACAAAATGCACATCGGGGCAATCTCCTTGGCTCATGGCAGAATTGCCAAGGGCAGCCTGCATACCGCCCATGGCGGCAGAAGAATGTGAGCGTCTTGGAGGAACTAAGGTTAGACAGTTGACGCTAAAACCTGCCTCAGCTGCGCTCATGGCAACTCGCTCTCCGGCAAGGCCTGCACCTATACATAGTAAATCTGATTGATATATTTGCATAATTTTTCCTTTAGCCCAAAACAAGCGTATTATAAGTAATTTCTGTAACAATCCCAAGCAAAATACAAAAACAGATCATCAATATTAAGGACTTTGTAACTTTTTTACGGTTTTTCATGGTAATATAGCCATATTTTACACCCATGCGAAAAATCCCTATACCCACATGAAGCCAAGAAGAAAATAGCAAAGCAATATAAAACAAAGAACCTGTGGACTGCACGCGCAGGGCAGATTTTTCGGCAGTAATGGGTAAATCAGTCATTACTTGAAAAATATGAGTAGAGGCAAGGGCAAGAATTATAATGGCAGTAATTACTTGAATAAGCCAAGCCCAAGTTTCCAAATGCCTCATGGATTTTGAGTGTGCAATAAAAGTTGACAATTCACCTTGGCGAAAGGGCATTTTTCTCGCTGCAATGAGAAAATGCGCAAACATAACAAAAAGAATAAAAGGAAAGATTAAAAACTCAATATAAGTAACTTCCAAAAAATAGGCTAAAGAATTAAAAAAATCCTTGCCAAATAAAACTGAAGAAACCAGTAGCAAATGCCCGAAAACAAAACAGGTTAACAAAATACCGGTAAGCATCTGATAAAAATCAAGTCTTTTTGACTGAATTGTTAATCTATTCAGCTCTTTGTGAATAAAAACATCATTTGTCATATTTCCTCCAATTAGTAAGATTTACTAATTATAAAAAAAAACAAACAAAACACAAGAGAAATTATTCACAAATAATTGCTTATTTTATTCCATACAAAACCTGCCAAAATCAAAAAGAATAATATTGACAATGTGCCTTTTGTCGAGTTATTTATTTGCATTGATTAAAATTATGTTTTTAGCCTTTATTATGATGGAATTATTTTCCTGTGAGGCTAATTAACTTTGAACATTCTCAACTATGGAGAGTTTTATGGCAACAAATTTGGGTAAAGCACTTACCTTTGACGATATTTTATTAATTCCGGCCTATTCCGATATAACCCCTGACATTGTTAATGTTTCAGCTTGGCTTACTCCTGAAATCAAATTGCCAATTCCTTTGCTTTCCTCAGCCATGGACACTGTAACAGAAGCTTCCATGGCCATTTCCTTAGCTCGTTGCGGTGGTATTGGTATTGTGCATAAAAATATGAGCATAGCCAGACAAAAGCTTGAAATTGAAAAGGTAAAAAAATCAGAAAGCGGAATGATTATTGATCCCATTACTGTTGGGCCTGACGACACAGTGGAACAGGCTTTGGTTTTGATGAAAGATTTTCGTGTTTCCGGCTTACCTGTGGAAAAAGACAATATTTTGGTAGGTATATTGACCAATCGTGATGTACGTTTTATTACCAGCCCTGCCAAAACCTTGGTGCATGAAGTAATGACTAAGGATAAGCTTGTCACAGTTCCCATGGGTACAACCTTAGAAGAAGCCAAGGAACATTTACATAAACATCGCATCGAAAAACTTTTGGTGGTGGACGGTAATAATAAGTTGCGTGGCCTTATCACCATGAAGGACATTGACAAGGTGCAAAAATATCCGGATTCATGCAAGGACGATAAAGGAAGACTTAGGGTTGGTGGAGCAATTGGCATTGGAGTAGAATGTGAAGAAAGATCCTCTGAACTTTTAGCCGCCGGTGCTGATGTACTTGTTTTGGATTCAGCCCATGGGCATTCTGAAAATATTTTAAGAGCTGTAAAAATGATTAAATCAAACTTCCCAAAAGCTCAACTTGTGGGCGGTAATGTGGCAACTTATGAGGGAGCTAAGGCTTTGATTGAGGCTGGAGTTGACACAGTAAAGGTGGGCATTGGGCCTGGTTCAATTTGTACCACCAGAGTTGTGGCCGGAGTTGGAGTTCCACAAATTACAGCCATTTTGGAAACCTGCAAGGCCACACGCGAAAAGGATAAATGCCTTATTGCAGACGGTGGAATAAAATATTCAGGCGATATTGTAAAAGCTCTGGCTGTGGGTGCAAATACCATTATGGTGGGCTCACTCTTGGCCGGTACAGATGAAACTCCGGGCGAAACCATTTTATATCAAGGCAGAACCTATAAAACCTATAGGGGAATGGGTTCCATTGACGCCATGAAAGAGGGAAGTAGTGATCGCTACTTCCAAGAAAGATCAAAAAAGCTTGTACCTGAAGGCATTGTAGGACGAGTTCCCTCCAGAGGGCCTGCCGCGGACACAATTTATCAGTTAATAGGTGGATTACGTTCGGGCATGGGCTATTTGGGCGCAAAAGACATTCCAACCTTGGCTGAAACAGCTAAGTATGTGGAAATTTCAGCAGCCGGATTAAAGGAAAGCCATGTGCATGATGTAATTATCACCAAGGAAGCTCCAAACTACAGAGTTGACCAATAAAGGCTGTGACTTGCACGGTTTTTTACTGCAAATCAAATTGCAAAATTTAATATAAATTCATATTTTTCATAAAGGATTAAAATGTCCAAAGTTATTATTATAGATTATGGTTCACAAGTGACGCAATTAATTGCCCGTAGGGTAAGAGAAGCAGGCGTTTATTCAGAAATTCATCCTTGCCAAGTTAGTCTTGATAAAATAAAGGAATTGGCGCCGGACGCCATTATTTTGTCCGGTGGGCCGGCCAGCGTAGGGGAAGAAGATGCTCCAAGCCTTGAAATGGGACTTTTGGATTTAAATGTTCCCATTTTAGGTATTTGCTATGGAATGCAGCTTTTAGCCAAGCATTTAGGTGGAGAACTTTCCCAATCGCAAACCAGAGAATATGGCCCGGCTGAGCTTGAAATAACAAAGGATTGTGATTTATGGACAGGGCTTGGCAAAAAATCAAAGGTTTGGATGAGCCATGGGGACAAAGTCAGTGCTGTACCAAGGGGCTTTGAGATTTGTGCCAAAACAAGTAGCTTGGATATTGCGGCTTGCTTTGAACCCAAGCGTAAAATTTACGCTCTGCAATTTCACCCAGAAGTACATCACAGTCAAGATGGTGAATTGATTATCAGGAATTTCTTATTTAAAATTGCAGGATTAAATGCCGATTGGAATATGCACAACTTTGCAACCAGAGTTGTTGAAGAATGTAAGGAAAAAGTTGGAGCAGATGGCCACGTTATTTGCGCTTTATCCGGCGGAGTGGACAGCACTGTTGTGGCGGTTTTGCTCAACAAAGCCATTGGGCACAGACTTCATTGCATCTTTGTAAATAATGGGGTGCTTCGTCAAAATGAGGGTGAAGAAGTAGTTAATTATTTGCGTGAACATTTTGATTTAAACTTAAAATATGTGGATGCTTCCGAGCTCTTTTTGAATAAATTCAAGGGTGTTGAAGATCCTGAGCAAAAAAGAAAAATCATTGGGCATACCTTTATTGAAGTTTTTGAACAGGAAGCCAATGCTATTAAAGCTAGCGGAGTAAGTGTAAAATTCTTAGCCCAAGGAACACTCTATCCCGATGTAATAGAATCCGTTTCCCATAAAGGCCCAAGTGCCGTAATTAAAAGTCATCACAATGTGGGTGGCTTGCCTGAAAAAATGGATATGGATTTAATTGAACCTCTAAGAGAGCTTTTCAAAGATGAAGTTAGAGCTGTGGGAGCAGAGCTTGGCATACCCCATTCCGTGCTTTGGCGTCATCCTTTCCCAGGTCCGGGGCTTGCCATTAGAATTATTGGAGAAGTTACCGAGCCAAGGCTTGAAATCCTGCGTAAGGCTGATGTTATTGTGCAAGAAGAGCTTAGAAGTTCAGGCTGGTATGAAAAAGTTTGGCAAGGCTTTGCTGTGCTCTTACCGTTGAAAACCGTGGGAGTCATGGGCGATGGGCGTACTTATGAAAGTGTTATTGCCTTAAGAATTGTTGATAGCGTGGATGCTATGACAGCGGATTGGTCAAGGGTTCCTGAAGATGTGTTGGCCAAAATGTCCACCAGAATAATAAACGAGGTGCAAGGCGTAAACCGTGTGGTCTTGGATATTTCTCCAAAACCACCAAGCACCATTGAATGGGAATAAATCATGTTTGGAATTGGTAGTACAGAATTATTGGTTATTCTTGTGGTTGCCCTATTGGTTTTAGGGCCAAAGAATTTGCCAAAACTAGCTCAAACCATTGGAAAGGCCATGGGGCAATTCCAGAGGGCTTCCAAAGATTTTCAGCGCACCATTAATGCTGAAATAGCCTTGGAAGAGGAAGCAGAAATTCGCAAGAAAAGAGAAGAAGAGGCAGCCGAACAAGAGGCTAAGAAAAATATTACAGCCCAAAATACCACAAAAACTGATGGTAGTTCGAGCTAATTTTAGCTATAATTTGGAGAAAAAGCATGAGCTTTGATGATGAAGAGCATCGCGTTAAACGCATTTTAGATGAAGAGCAAACTGAACAGGAAACTGAACAAAATTCAGTTGATCATCATGATTTAAGCCATGCAAATACCTCAAACTCTGAGAATTCTGAAGATAGTCCCATTGAAACCGGTGAAGTCGAGAAAGAAGTAGAAAATTCAGAGGATAAGCCAAAGAAAGAAAATTTTTATGGTTATGGACAAATCGAAGAAGAAAGTGCAATAGAGCAGAATGAAGATAAATCTGTCAATTCTGGACATACTGAAAATTCCGAAAATGAATTTACCTATCCACCAAGCCTTTCCGAAGAAGAAGCAAGGGAGGCTTTTGAAAAAAGTTTGTCTGATGAAGCAATAAAATCAGATGGATTGAGTGAGGAAGAAGCTTTAGCCGATGCAACTGCATATATTCCGCCCTCTAAGGCCTATGTTAAAGAAAAAAAGAAAAAGGCTGAACAAAGCGAACCCATGGGGCTTTTAGATCACCTTGGTGAACTAAGACGCAGACTTACACGTATAGTTATTATTGTTTTACTTGGTTTTTTTGGCTTTTACGGCATAGCTGAAATTGCCTATGCTTACCTTGCTTTGCCGTTAACTCAATTACTACCTGAAGGTAGTACTTTGATTTACACCTCTCCACAAGGTGCTTTTTTCACATATTTAAAAGTTTCTCTTATGCTTTCAGTCATTGGCACAAGCCCATTGACATTTTATCAATTGTGGGCTTTTATTGCACCAGGACTTTATAAGGAAGAGCAACACGCCATAATTCCGCTTGCCCTTTTTTCTGCCTTATTTTTTATTAGCGGAGCAGCCTTTTGTTACTTCTTGGTTTTTCCCATTGCCTTTAAATTCTTCTTGGGCTTCACCACCGAAACTATTATTCCCATGATTAGCGTGGAAGAATATCTTAGTTTTGCATTAAAGTTAGTAATTGCTTTTGGCCTTGTTTTTGAAATGCCATTATTTTCATACTTTTTAGCCAAGCTAAGACTTTTAACCCCTCAAGGTATGAGAAAATATCGCAAATACGCAATTTTAGCGATTTTCTGTATTGCTGCCATTTTAACACCGCCTGATGTTTTTTCTCAAATCCTAATGGCTATGCCCATGATTATATTATACGAAGTTAGTATTTATATTGCAAAAGTAGCCAGAAGTAGTGCTGACAAAAGGCATGAAGCCAAAAGTAAAGAAAATGAAGATGAAAATACTGAAAATGAAGAAAGTGTAGAAACTAAAAATATTTAAATTTAGAGGTAAGTATGAGCTCTTCTGCAATAAACCGCACAGCCAATATTTCACGCAATACTCTGGAAACGCAAATCTCTTTGCATTTGAACTTAGATGGAACAGGCAAGACAGAAATAAATACCGGAATTGGTTTTTTAGATCATATGTTAACTTTGACTGCTTTTTGGGCAGGTTTTGACTTGAATATAGAAGCCAAAGGTGATTTACATATTGACAGCCATCATAGCATTGAAGACATTGGACTTTGCTTTGGTAAAGCTTTTCGCACAGCCCTGCTTAGTTATAATGAGGCAAAAGGCATTGCAAGAGTTGGAAATGGTAAAGTGCCCATGGACGAAACTTTAACCGAAGTTTGCCTTGATATTTCAGGGCGCTCTTGGCTTGAATGGCGAGGTGATGAAATTCTACCTCCTATAATTGCCGGAGATGAAAAGGATATTTGGCGAGAATTTTACAAATCATTTGCCGCTGAAGCTAAAATTAATTTACATATTCAAATATATTATGGTAAAAATGGCCATCATATTTTGGAATCCATTGCTAAGGGTTGTGGTAGAGCATTCAAACAGGCCATAAAAATTGAGCAAGATGGAATTTCAAGTACCAAGGGTAGCCTGGCACTTTAAGGATTTATTCATGGTTTTGACATACTTTTTTAAAACTTCCCAATAGGAACTTTTATGCGCAAAAAAAATTGTTTATTTTATATTTTTATTTGTTTAATGCTTGGTTTAACCGCTTGTGCTAAGAAAGTTCCGGCTTTAAAGTTGGCCATGGGAACGTCCATTGCTGTTGCTCCATTTAATCAGCCTACCCACAATACCCAGCTTTTGGCAGGCTATATTCCCGATGAACAAGGGCAATTATACTCAGACTACGCAGGACGATTTAACGCTTTGTTCAAAGAAAGACTTGCCAAAACAAATCGCAACTATATCTACTTAACCCAAGGTGATTTGGATATTTCCATTCAAAAAGACTCAAAAGGGCGTGACAATAGCCTAAGTTCGTGGGCAAAGTTGGCACAAGATCTTGAGGTTGCCTTTATTTTGGTGCCCCAAGTTATTGATATAGAAGAAAGAACCGGCGATGATATGTACGTTAGAAATCCTGCAAGGTTAATTTGTGATTTTTATTTGATAAAAGCCTATAATCCTGAGCTTGAAAGTACAGATCAGGCTTTTAAGGACGGGTACTTACAAAAAAGATCCCATTACAAGCATATTATTATGCTTAGTACAGAAAATGATTTTGGTGAGAGGTTAAATTCCACAGATAGATCAGAAGTTACATATTTTATGTCACAAGCAATAAATAAAGCCATTAATGATTTTTCACTATAGAAAGTTTTGAGGATATTATGATTATTTTTCCGGCCGTTGATTTAAAAAATGGTAAAGCAGTCCGCTTAAAACAAGGCAAGGCAGATCAGGTTTCTGTTTTTTCTGATGATCCCTTTGAAATGGCTCTGCAATGGCAGGGCATGGGAGCAAACTATTTGCATTTGATTGATCTTGATGGCGCTTTTGATGGACAAAGCCAAAATACAGAAATAGTAAAAAGAATTTGTAAAAATTTGCAAATCCCCATTCAGCTTGGAGGCGGAATTAGAAGTGAAGAAATAGCTGATTTTTGGCTAGATCTTGGAGTTACAAGAATTATTATTGGAACTATGGCCCTTGAAAATTATGAATTATTTTCCAAAATTTGTCATAAATACCCCAATAGAGTTGGTGTTTCCCTTGATGTAATGGGAAAAAAATTGAAAAGTCGTGGCTGGGTGGAAGATAGCGGGAAAATGATTGACGATGTTTTGCCAAAAATGGCTGAAGCCAAGGCCGCCTTTGTGATTTATACGGATATAGAAAGGGACGGAATGCACAGTGAGGTAAACTTAGAAGAAATTACACGTCTAACAAAACTTTCCCCCTTGCCCTTGATTGCTGCCGGAGGTGTTTCTACCATGAAAAGCATAAAAGATTTATATCCTCTATCTCTTGATGGTAAAATTGAAGGCATAGTTTCAGGCCGAGCCATTTATGAAAATACCCTTGATTTAAAGGAAGCTTTAGATTGGATTAACTCCCAAAAGAATTTATAGAGCTTTATTTTCGTAGTTTAAAAACTTGTCTATTGTAAAATTGTATATTATATTTTTTCTTCAAGTTATTATGTGAGGGATAGACTTATGAAAAAACCATGTGTTGGCGTTGCAAAAGAGGGTTTTTGCATTATATTTTTACTTGCTTTTACTGCTTTTATTTTTGCAATTGTTTCCTGTGAAATAATGGCCTTACTTTTTTTAATTTTATTTTGGTTTTCTGTGTTCTTTTTCAGAGACCCTGAGCGTGTTATTCCTCATGCAAAGGACTTGGTAGTTAGTCCTGCTGATGGTAAAATCATTAGAATAAGCACTGCTCCACATCCATTTTCAGGTGAAGATTGTAAGTGTATTTCAATATTTATGAATGTTTTTAGTGTACACGTTAACCGCTCTCCCGTAGCCGGAAAAATTACAGATATTAAATATATTCCAGGTAAGTTTTTTAATGCTTCACTAAATAAAGCCAGTACAGACAATGAAAGGTGTGCCTATTCCCTTATTGATGAAGATGGTAATAATTTTGCTTTTGTGCAAATTTCCGGCTTGATAGCCAGAAGAATTGTTACCCATACCGAAATTGGAGATGAGCTTGCCAGAGGTGAGCGTTTTGGACTAATCAAATTCGGTTCAAGGGTTGATTTATATTTGCCTGACAATTGTATTCCCACAGTGCATATAGGGGAAAAAGTATTTGCCGGACAAAGCGTGATTGCTGATAAGATTTAGTTTTTATGAAAGAAAAAAAAATACATCGCGGGGTATATGTTTTACCCAATTTGCTTACAACAGCAAGCCTTTTAGCTGCCTTTATGTGCATGGTTTACAGCTTTAACGGCAAGTTTAATAGTGCGGCTTATGCCATGTTTTTATCAGCTTTTTTTGATGGCTTGGACGGTAAAGTTGCTAGGCTGACCAATACTCAAAGTGAATTCGGTATTCAATATGATTCACTTGCAGATGTGGTTGCCTTTGGGGTTGCACCGGCCATTCTTGCTTGGACTTGGCAATTGCACGATTTTGGTAGACTTGGTGTAGCTGTTTCATTTTTATTTTTAGCTTGTGCTGCTCTGAGGTTAGCTAGATTTAACGTTGATGTGGAAGTTACGCCAAAAAACTTTTTTATAGGTTTACCAACACCGGCAGCCGGCGGAACATTAGCCGCTCTTGTGCTTTTTTCTAGGTATTTGCCAGACTTTATGCTTAACATTCTACCACAACTAACTTTTATAATTTGTATTATTGTTCCTCTCTTGATGGTTAGTCGGGTGCGTTATTTTTCTTTTAAAGAGTTTGGCTTTATACAAAAACATCGTTTTAGGGTGCTGGTAGGGGCTATACTGTTTATGGTCTTGCTCTTTAGCAGACCTCATTTTTGGCTTTTTATCTTTAGTTGTACATATTTAATCTGTGGAATTTTATACACTTATGTTTATTTGCCCCATCGCAATAATAAACTTATTCGCAAATTAAAACATTTACCTGATGATAAAAATATTAATCAAAGTCAAGAAAATCATAATCAAGAATAAATAGGAAAAATATATGGACGACAAGAAAGTTTATATCTTTGACACCACATTGCGTGATGGGGAACAAAGCCCCGGCGCTACCATGAACTTACAAGAGAAATTGCGTTTGGCAGAACAACTTGAGAACCTAGGCGTCGATTGTATTGAGGCTGGTTTTCCCTTTTCTAGTCAAGGTGATTTCGATGCTGTTAAGGCCATTGCTGAAAAGGTTACAAAATGTCAAGTGGCAGGTCTTGCTCGTTGTATGCCGGCAGATATTTCCAGAACATGGGAAGCCATTAAAAACGCCGCTAAACCAAGAATTCACACATTTCTAGCCACTTCTCCCATTCATATGCAGTATAAACTACGCAAAGAACCAGAGCAGGTTTTAAAAATGATTGATGAAGGAGTTAGGCTAGCGGCCTCTCTCTGTCCGGTGGTGGAGTTTTCAGCTGAAGATGCTTCTCGCTCTGATAAGGATTTCTTAGTTGAAGTGGCCACAGTAGCCATAAATGCCGGTGCAAAAATAATCAATATTCCGGACACGGTGGGCTATGCCATACCAAGTGACTATGCGGCATTAATCAAATATATTATAGAAAATTGCAAGGTTTCCGATCAGGCAATTTTTAGCGTGCACTGCCATGATGATTTGGGACTTGGTGTGGCAAATACCTTGGCTGCCATTGAAGCAGGAGCCAGACAAGCTGAAGTTACTTTATCGGGTATTGGTGAGAGAGCCGGAAATACTTCCCTTGAGGAAGTTGTAATGGCCATAAATGTGCGCAAAGATATTTTTGATTTGGAAACAAATATTAATACTGAGCAACTTTTCCCTTCTTGCCGTTTGCTGTCCATGATTATTGGCCAGCCCATTCCGGCAAACAAAGCCATTATTGGTGGTAATGCCTTTGCCCATGAATCAGGTGTGCACCAAGATGGTATGCTTAAAAATCGTGAAACTTATGAAATCATGACTCCTCAATCCATCGGCAGGCTAGGTTCTGATTTGGTAATTGGCAAACACTCAGGACGTAATGCTGTGCGCAATAAGCTTGAACAACTAGGATATTCTTCTTTGGCAAGTAGTGCAGATGAAGAAAACTTTGAAACCATCTTTAATGCGATTAAAGCTTTGGCAGACAAGAAAAAAGTTATTCACGATGAAGATATTGAAGCTCTTATTGTGGGTGAAATTTACCGTATGCCAGATGTTTACAAGCTAGTTTCGGTTGCAGTGCAAAGCTCCACCGACACAATGCCGGCCACAGCCGCGGTTGTGATTAAAGTAAAAGAAGAAATTCAGCGCAAAGCCGGTTTTGGAGTTGGTTCTGTGGACGCAGTCTTTAACGTAATCGCTGAAACCCTTGGCCGTTCTCCCGAAGTTGAGCGCTATGCAGTGAATGCCATTACAGGCGGAACAGATGCACAGGGTGAAGTTACAGTTAGGCTAGTGGAAAATGGCTTGGCCGCTACAGGTAGAGCATCAGATCCTGATGTAATTGTTTCAAGTGCTAAGGCCTATGTGGACGCTCTGAACAGACTGGCACGCAAAGAACGCGAAGAAAATATTTAAAAATTTTAAAATAGTCGATGCGGAAAAACATAAAATTGTCTTTTTCAGCGTGGATTAAAGAAGTAAAATAACAATCAATTGAGAACGTTGAATATTTATATAAAACTATTTTGATGAGAACTTAAATTAAGGAGAATAAAATGGCTCATACTCTTGCCCAAAAAATATTGCAAATGCACACTGACGAACAGGTGCGTGAAGATGGACAAATTGTTCGCTGTAAAGTTGATTTTGTTTTAGCCAACGACATAACAGCACCCTTGGCCATCAAATCATTTAACCAAATGGGCGCTAAAACTGTTTTTGACAAAGATAAAGTGGCCTTGGTTATGGATCACTTCACCCCTCAAAAAGATATTGATTCAGCCAATCAAGTAAAAGTTGCTCGTGAATTTGCTAAAGCTCACAATATTACTCATTATTATGAAGGTGGAGATGCAGGAGTTGAACACGCTCTTTTGCCTGAACAAGGCTTGGTAAAACCAGGTGATATTGTAATTGGGGCAGACAGTCACACTTGCACCTATGGCGGGCTTGGCGCTTTTGCCACAGGAATGGGCAGTACGGATATTGCAGGAGCCATGGCACTTGGTGAAACTTGGTTTAAAGTTCCTCCTACTATTAAAGTAACTTTTGAGGGAGTTTTACCTCAATATGTAACAGGTAAGGATTTGATTTTGCGTACAATTGGCGAAATCGGAGTGGATGGAGCTTTATATAAAGCCCTGGAATTTGATGGCTCTACCATTGAAAACCTTTCTCTTGAAGCACGTTTAAGCATGGCTAATATGGCCATTGAAGCAGGTGGAAAGGTAGGACTTTTTGCTGCCGATCAAACAACTGCCACCTATTGTAAAGAACATAAAAATCCAAATCCCATGTTTTTAGCTCCCGATCAGGGGGCATTTTATGAGAGGGAACTCAAGTTTGATGTGAGCAATATGGAACCTCTAGTCGCTTTCCCTCACTTGCCTGAGAATGTAAAGCCTGTAAGTGAAGCTAAAAACTTAGAGTTGAACCAAGTAGTAATAGGTTCTTGTACCAATGGCAGAATTAGCGACCTTAGAGAAGCTGCCGCAGTGCTTAAAGGACGTAAAGTGGCAAAACACTTGCGCTGTATTGTATTGCCAGCCACTCCAAGCATCTGGAAAATGGCCTTGCAAGAGGGGTTAATTGAAATATTTATGGACAGTGGCTGTATTGTAGGCCCTGCTAGTTGTGGCCCTTGTCTTGGTGGTCACCTTGGTATTTTAGGTGACGGAGAACGCGCCATTGCAACCACAAATCGCAACTTTAAAGGCCGTATGGGTAGCTTACAGTCCGAAGTTTACCTCTCCAATCCTGCTGTGGCTGCTGCTTCTGCTGTGCTTGGTATAATCGGTGGGCCAAAATCACTTTAGATTATAATTTACTTATTAAGAAGGAAAAAAATATATGTTATATCAAGGTAAAACTCATAAGGTTGGCGACCACATAGACACAGACGCCATAATTCCTGCCAGATTTCTTGTGACTACAGACGCAAAAAAACTTGGCGAAAACTGTATGGAAGGCCTTGAGCCTGATTGGATTAAAAGAGTTAGCAATGGTGATGTTATGGTAGCCGGCCGCAATTTTGGCTGTGGCTCTTCGAGGGAACACGCCCCCGTGGCCATTGTTGGCGCAGGTATGCCTGTAGTAATTGCCCACTCTTTTGCCAGAATTTTTTATCGCAATAGTTTTAACATGGGCCTATTATTGCTTGAAGTTGGCGATGCTGTTGATAAAATAAAAGATGGTGATGAACTTGAAATTAATACAGATCAAGGAATAATCAAAAATAAAAGCAATGGAGCTGAAATTCCATTTCCTCCACTTCCTCCCTCCATGCAAGAATTACTAAACATGGGAGGATTAATCCCCTATGTACAAAATAGATTGAAATAGTTTGTATTAGTTCACGTTGGAAATTCTTTATTGAGTAAAACTTTTGCAAGTAAATTGCACATTCCATGCCATGTGAATCTAATTTGGGGGCTTTGCCCCCAAACCCCCAGCAAAGGGAGTGACT
>CAYJHF010000016.1:0-5378 GCA_964369905.1 uncultured Mailhella sp.
AAAGTCAAAAATTGACTTTTTCAGTGTGGACTATATTAATGTCAAGACTTTGGCTTTGTCCAAGATCATCTAAAACTTGAATATTGTGCTTTCCGACTTTCATTGGCCATAAAAACGCTTTTTGAGGATTTATACTTCCCACAAATTCTCCGTTTACAAACCAAAAAAGTGTTTTTGCATGGGCTGTGGTTGTGGCGGTTAATGGCAAGGTGTTTTCTGTATTTTGCCCCAAATGGTAAGTAATACCTCGTACGGGGCTTTGAATTTCAATAAAATTTTGTTCAAAATCATTGGCCTGATTTTCGCATTGCTCTGCAAATTCAGGTGGTAAAGGCTTATGTAAACCGGCCTTTGAAAAAAGCGTATAAAGCTCTGATGGCCAAAACTCCCAAATCACTTCCTTGGCATTTTCAGATGGACCACACAAACGCAAACCACTGTCCGCATCAAGCCAAATTTTGCGATAAACTCCTGAGTTTTTGATGGGAGATTTGCCAGGAATAAACCAAGTGGCAACCTTATCCTGACAAAGGTTTGTTTGTACGTCCCCTGTGTCACGGCAAGTTTCAATTTGAATAAGCTTGGTTTCCAAATGTTTTTCTGCTAAAGTATCTTCTAAATTATAGGAATAATCCAAGGCTAAGGCAATTTGCTCATAAAGGGGGGCAGCTACTCTACTGCCAACTAACATGGCATTGGAGCGATTATCAAAATTACCAAGCCAAACTGCCAAAACATAAGGGCCAACAATCCCAATAGCCCAAGCATCTCGAAAGCCGTTGGAAGTTCCTGTTTTATAGCGAAATGTTAAAGTATTACTCTTAGAAAAATCATATTCCTCACGTTCAAGCATATATAAAGTTGCCAGCCCTGCTTCCGGAGAAAATAGGGGCACGAAATCATCTATGGTGGTATTTTTTTCAAATTGCAAGGGTTGCCAAAGTCCACCATTGGCTAAGGAGGCGTATAACATCACCAGTTCACGCATACTAAGCTCTGCTCCTCCAAGCACCAAACTAAGCCCATAATGATTTGCCCCATGCTTCAAATCAACCCTTGCCTTTTTTAAAATATTATAAAGGGAGGGATTTAATTTGGAAGCAAGCCAAATGGCAGGAACGTTGCGACTCAATCGCAAAGCCTCATGGGCAGGTAAAGGACCTTGAAACTGCAAGTCAAAATTTTCAGGATTGTATTCGGCAAAACTTTTTGGTGCATCAATGAGCATACTTTGAGGGTGAATTAAGCCTTGATCAATGGCCAAAGCATAAATAAAAGGTTTTAAAGTAGATCCCGGAGAGCGCTTTGCTCTGGTTCCGTCCACTTGTCCATCAATTTGATTATTATAAAAATTAGCAGAACCAACCAAGGCACGCACCTCCATGCTTGGCCAGTGCAGTAACATGGCAGCAGCATTGGAAATACTATAATAATTATTATAAGCTATAAATTTAGTTAGTTGCTCCTCAATTAAAACTTGGACTGAACTGTCCAAAGTGCTTTCAATTAGATTTTCTTTATATCTTTGCTTATTTTGTAAAATTTCAGTTGTTAAATGCGGAGCAAGCATGGGCAAATCCTTTGTGCCATAAACTCGCAAAGGTGGGGCTTTTTCTAAGACTTTGTTCAAGGGGTAAGCACTATTCCAAGCTTTATGTAAATTATTTCTAGCCTGCTCAAAATCTTCATCAAATGCCAACCTTCCTCGCTCAAGTCCCTTAAATACGCGAGCGGAAGGGTTTTGTGGAACAAGGCTTAATGCAATGCCTTGACTTGTGCTTAAATTTTCCACAGGTTTTTGAAAGTAAATTCTAGCAGCAGCACCAAGGCCCTCAATATTTCCCCCATAAGGAGCTAAAATAAAATAGGCCTGCAAAACCTCATTATGGCCATAATGCCAAATAAGTTGTAAGGCCAAAAGCATTTGTTTAAGTTTGCCAAAAATCGTATTAGTTATAAGCTTATAGCGCAACCTAGCCAACTGCATGGCTATGGTGGACGCTCCAATTTTCCTGCCCCCGACAAAAATATTCTTTATAGCTCGCAAAACAGAAATGGGATTAACTCCGAGGTGATAATAAAAATACTTGTCTTCATAAAGCAAGGTTGCCCTTTGCACATTTCTTGGAATACTCGCAAGCTCAACATATTGTCGATATTTATCGTCCTTGGTTAAGCCCATGCGCATAAGATGACCCTCATTGTCCACAATAAGCGTGGAATAATCAAGATCGTCCCAAAGAGAGGGGGGAGGTACAAGCGCAACATATAAACTAAGGCAAAGCACAAGAAACAAACTAAAGGCTAGGCAAGAAAATATGTAAAACTTTATTTTTTTCATTTATTATTTTAGGGAAAACTTTGCTATAAAAGATAATTATGCAGAGTTTTCAATTTATTAATCTGCTATAATACTTTTCAATTTGTCTCAAACAAAGTTTGAGACAAATTGAAAACAATGGGGATTGCAAAGAGAGAAAAACCCTTTGCCTTGAGCTTGGAAGGTAAAACCTACCAAGCTTTATAAACTATTCTGCCTCTACAACATTTATGCGTGAGCTTGTGGTATTTGCATTTAGGTTTCTGTCAAACAGTCCTTCGGCCTGTGCGGCAGGAAGAGCAAAATCTCCTTTACTAATGGCTCTGAGGTGATAGGTTATGCGTCTATTTTCTTTGTTTGCGTCAATATAGGCAATAACCCTATCTTCTTCTCTGCTAAGACTAAGGTTATAGGCTGAGTTTGTATCGTTCTCGTGATTGAGTACAAGTTCAAATCCTCCGGGTAAGAGATCTAGCAGTACAATTGGTAGTTCAGCTTTTTCTTGTAAGGAAATATCAAGATCAACTCTAAGAACATCACCTTGTTCAATATTATTTTCAAGAGGGCTTTCTTTACTAATATTTGTATAGGTTTTTTTGAGGTTAATGCCTTTGCTATGGTTTGTAGTTGGTAATTTAGCGTCATAGCCATATTCTTGAATTTGGGCAAAAACTTTTTGCCCTCTTGGTAGTTTAATATTGAAACTTGTACAATTTGGGGCTTCTAGTGTATATAGATTTGAAAAGCTGTTGGCAAAAGCATCTTGATTATCACCACTGTAATTTGTGCAGGCCACTTCAAGATCTTGCATATTTTGCTCTTGTTTAGCCGAAGATTTTAGTATTTCCAAAAGCCCAAGGGTGGAGAAAGAAGCACCTAGTGTTGCATGAGTTGAGTTTAAGCCCTCTGTAAAAGCATCTTGTAAAAATGGAATGGCTTTTTGAAACTCACTTGGAAAGTGTTTGGCCATAACAACTGCATGCAAGCCGTATTGTGCTAATAAATCAAACATATTTGAAGTGCTAGTCCAATTTTTGGGAGCATCATTTTTTACTTTATGTAAATGATTTAAGGCTTCTTTTTCCATGAAGATTGCTCTGTAAGCTCCTGCCATTAAGGTATTTGCCACATCGCTTTCTTTAATATTGTTTTTAGAAATATATAATTCACAAAGCTCAAGCTGTTCGCTTACCACATAACCTGCTCTGGCTAAAACCCATGCGGCATAAGCATAAGCTCTTAAGCTTTCCATAGAGTTGGGGCTTTTGTTTATTTGGCGTTCTAACGTATTGAACAGTTGAGGAATAAAGCCCGGAGGAATGGGCAAGTTTGCTTCTTTTAGAGTTAGGAGGTAGTCGGCGGCATAGGCTGTTAAGAAGAGGTCAGGGGCAAATCTATCTGCCCATAAACTAATACCATTATATGAGCTATAAGCTGAAAGTAAGGTATTATGAGCATTTTTTAACGCTTTTTCTAGATTTTCTTGATTTAAATATGATCTATCACCAAGAAGTTCATCTTTTAATGGAGTATTTTGTAGAACTGCCAAAGGAAAAGCCTTACTGATTATTTGCTCAACACAAGTATAGGGATAATTTTGCAAGTAGTCGAGACCGGACTTTAGCAATGGAATTGGAATTTGAGAGAGAGTGAGTGAGGTTTCTGCGTCGAAGGGCAATAAAGTGCGATCTAGATTTATATTACTTGATTGATTTAGAGTTAAATTTTTATGGGTATATTTTTTGATGCTTGCCGGGCGAATACTAAGATGAGCTTGGCGTTCAAATGTATTACCATTTGCATCTTTTGTTCTAAAGTTTAGGCTTGCTTTGCCCGGTTCTTGTCCTATTATTACATTAAATGGCAAGACTTTTTCTTCCTTGGCTTTTAAAATTATGCTTTGTGGTAAGCCTGTAAAAGTTATATCCTTAGTTTGGCTTTCCGAAGCAATTTCCATGGTTAAACTTAGCTCTTGCTCTTCACTTGTAGTATTTGTAATGGCCAAAGCTCCTGTAAAACTGTCGCCTAAGGCAGCCATGCTTGGCATTTGTGGGCTAAGCACTTGATCACCAATGGCAATGGCATTATTGCTTGTACTTCCAAGTCCTTCTTCAGTTTGGGCAATGGCCATTATGCGTATACTTCCATTATAATAGTCCGGAATTGGCACTTGAAAATCAAGGCCTTCAGCCGGAATTTCTACAACTCCACTCCACCAAGTGAAAGGAGCTTCTTGATTGCGCTTAAATGGATTTTGGAATGTTCCGAGCATGGCGGCAAAAGCATCCTTATTGGACGCACCACCACCAAAGGCAGATAGGCGTTTCATAATTTTTTCACTACCAACCATTATACTGTCAAAAAGTTGAGCCGTTTGTACTTCAAGTGCTCTATCTAAAAGCAAATAGTTGAGTGGATCAGGTGTTTTATAAATAGAGAGTTGTAAAACTCCCTCATCAACGGCATAAACTATGGCTTTAGTGGGTTTTTTTTCTGTATTTTGCACGTTAAAAGTAAGAATTTCACCGGGTTTCACTTTTTGCACTGTAATAATTTTTAGAGGAATGGAGCGTTTATCCGTGCTTACAGAAATGGACGCCATGGCCACACTTTGAGCTTGCAAGAAAATATTGTCAGATTTTGGATCACGTCCCATAATTACTTGAATATAGCCTCGCCCAATGAAATCTTGAGGAATTTCCAGTTTGTGCATACTATGTCCCATGGGAACTTTTACAAAAATATGTTTGGCAACAAAATCTCTTTCTAAAGTGATTAAAGCCACGCCTGCATAAGGTGAAGTAAGCATAATTTCTGCTGTTTCTCCGCCTTTGTAATTATTTTTATCTGTTTTAATGTGCAGTTTGGCTTTTGGTAATTGCTTGGAACTTAGTAAGGCAGGGCGCAAATCATCATTGCCAACAATACTAAAAGGAATTTGAGCAAGCACAAGCTTTTGCCCGCTTGCTTCTTTTACAGTTAATAAAAACTCTCCAACTTCATTGGTTGGTAAATTATAAATCAAACTGCCGTCAGCATTCATATTTTGTTCATTTTG
>CAYJHF010000016.1:5478-16025 GCA_964369905.1 uncultured Mailhella sp.
CTAAAATCAAGGGGCAAAATGGCTTCTCCTTTGGCATTGGTATTTATTGAGTTTAGAGGGCGGGTAATGGGATCATAACTTGCGCTAAAAAATGGGTTTGTGTCTTGAAAGTTATAATCTTCAAAACCTGCAAATTTTAAATTTGCCGGATAGAAACGCATGGTTGAAGCAATTCTGCGATTGGGAGCGGCCTGCCCAAAGAGGTTTGTCAGTTGCACTCTAAGGGCTTGCTCTCCTGCTTTATCTGTTGTGATTAACCAACCCTTATTGGAAATTTCCTTAGGTTCAGTCCCTTGGTTTTCTATACTTACTAAATCGGTTTCAATTTTTAGGGTGTCCGGCACAAACATTTCCACTTGAACTTCTTGAGAACCAAGCACAAGGCCAAGCTCATTATTTTTACCCGGTGTGCTGATAATTAGTTTGTAAAAACCTGTAATTACATTATTTGGAATATCCCAAGTGAAACTGTGTATATTATCTCCTGCAATAAACTCTTCTTGGTAAACTTTGCGACTTGCACTATCAAAAATTGTGGCCACAAGGGGCATATTTGTGGGCAATAATTTCCAGTCATTAGCACGCAAAAGAGCTCCAAAGTTTAGTTTTTCACCAGGTTTAAACAACCCTCTTTCAGCAAAAACAAAGGCATTTAATGAGTTTTTACTACTTTGTTTGCCTTCAATATCCATAAAGCTCGATAAATTAACGTAGCGCTCGTAGTCTTGCAATGAAAGCCATAAAATATCTTCTTCGCCCATAAATGTACTATGTTTTAAAATAAGGGCTGTGGGATATTTTTCATTTTTAAAGTTTGATAAATTAGAAAGTGTAGCTTTTCCATTTTTATCTGTTTTACTCTCTAGAATGGGTAATCCGTTTTTGCCTAGAACTTGCACCAAGACATTGTTGAGTGGCTTTGCTTCTTGAATGTTTGAAACATAAGCCTCAAGGTTTGAGTTAGGCAATTTTTTTACTACTAAACCCATTTGGGAATACATTAATATTCGCCCTTGTGAGCTTACTGTTTTGTTATCTTTAATTCCTTCCAAGCGTAAATAAATTAGTCCGGGACTTAGATCACCCTTTGTATTGGCAAAAATGTTTTCAGCGCTCAGTTCTGTAAAAATGGGTTTGCTTGCGTACTCTTGTTGATTACTATCTGCTTTGGGCAATGATATTTCACCGCTGATTACTGTGGTATTGCTATGGAGTTCATCTTGGTTTGGTGAATAGTTTAGTGAGGTTATAAATGGTAGGGCAAGGGAATTATCTTTAAATCTGTGTGCGCTCCAACGTATACTGTCAAGGTGTTCACTCAAAATGGATAACTTACTGCCCGGCACAAGAATATTTCCTGCTTGTAGTATGTCAAGGCTGGGTCTGCCCTTGGCTATGTATTGTACACCATCAAGGCTTTGTTTTAGAGGTGTTTTAATGCCTTTATCATTGGTTGGGCCAAATCCTTTGGCAATGCTCCAGTAAATATAATGTTCAGGTTTAGTGTTTAGTCTAAAGCGTATAAATTCAGCATTTTCATCGGGGATTTGCACAAGTTGAGGAGTTATTTTTTCGGCTTTTTGCTTAACGCTTCTGTCAATTTCACCATCAGTCCAGTTGGTTGGCACAAGGTTTTCTTCTGAACGCTGTAAGGGCAGTTCAAGTACAGTCAAGTTTTTAAGTAATTCTTCGGGCGAAACTAGCTGAGAGAAACGAAAAACAAGATGTTTCTCCATTTGCAAGGATTTGTTTTGCCATGTTTCAAGCTTGACTTCTTGCAAAGAAAAAAGTGTTTCTGTTCCTTGAACAATTATTTCGTGATAAGCATCACGGTCCGGAAAATTCCATGTATTGTTCTCATACCACAAAGGGCGAACATTGGGAATTGTTAGAGTAGCTATGCTTTTTTCCTCGGGCAAGTTTAGAATTTTAGCTTTGGCAACAGCTCTGGTGTAATCATTAAGCCAAATCCATTCTGTTCCGCCAAGATCAAGTTCTGTGGAGTTTTTTGCAGTGATTTTGGAATTACTTTCTATAAAAGCACGAAATTCAGCGCTAAGGCTTTCAGTAAATTGCATGGCAAAGGAAATTCCATGTTCGGCTTTTGTTGAGGGATCAATCCACACGTCAAGCTTATTGAAGCCAACACTGCGTGGTAAGCTGGTAAAGCTTGCACTTTGTAAATCCAATTTGACCCGAGCGGGTAATTCTAAACTGCTTAAATCTACCACATAATTATTATCGCTTTTCCATGAACTTGTAGGATAGAAAGTTAGTTTGGTAGGCCCTGTCCATTGCCAATAGCCTTCAGGCCAATCTTTGGCAATTAACCCCTTTGGTACAGAACCGACTTTGCCCAAAATTGCTGAACATTTTTGCTCCCAATTATCTCCATAATTTTGTCGACACAGCTTTTCATTCATTTTAAACTCAAGTGAAATATCCCCATCGCTCCAAACAGGACGAAAGGGAAAATCAGGGCTAAGATAAACATTTTCTGCTTTGGCAATGGGTATGGCATAGGCAAAGACACAAAAATATACAATACTGAGTAAGCTAAATTTTAGCAAAGTAGAAATTTTTCCAAAAAACATAGGTTCCCCCCCAATTGCTCTGTAAAAATTACAAAATATTAGAAAAAGATAAAGTTCTAAGTTATGATAATCATCTGTAATTATTTATTTTTATATTATTAAAGTAAATGTTTACTCTCGCAAGCTTGCGTTTATGAATATAAATGATAATATGTTTTAAAGCAATAATAAGCTAGTCAGAAATTTTGTTAAATTATGATAGTCTATACTGAAAAGTGTAATAACTACATATAAATAAAATGTTTGGCTAAAAAAAGTTTTCAGCGTGAATTATGATAGTCGATGCTGAAAAATGTGATAACTATATATAAGTAAAAAGTTTTTTATTAAAATAAGGCTAAAACTTTTGCAAGAAATAAGCACGGAACGTGCGATTTACTTGTAAAAGTTTGGTGCAAAAAAAAGAATTTTCAGCAGAGGCTAATCAAAGCTGTAAGCTAAGGCGTCAGCTTTGCGTGCCGTAAAGTGAGCCACAATTCACTTGTGGCGTCCACAACGTGGCACTTGGAGGCAACGTGCCTTTGTAGAAAAACACAAAAATTGTGTTTTTCAGCGTGAATTATAATAAGCTTACCTTGGGAGGGAATATGACTGTTTTTTCCGGTGCAAAAGCACGTTTACTTATTAAGATTATTGTACATAGTGCTTTATTAATATGCTTTATTTCTATATTACTCAGCTCAGACCATGACATTGCAGTGCACACAAAATTGCCGTATGTATTGGGAATAATTTGGTTACTCCATTTTTACTTAAATAAACAATACTTTGTGGCTTTTTTTAAGGGAAAAATCAAAGGCTGGGAAGTTTTATTAAAAGTAATAGTTAGTATTTGTTTATTTGCAATGCTTTTATGCACAGCAACCTTTGGTTTCATTTTTTTGTCCGGAAGCACTGTGCCATTAATCAGCCATGATTTGGCTTATGAATATCATGGAGTTTTAGCTACAATAAGCCTTGTATTACTTTTAATTCATTTATGGCAAAACAGAAAAATAATAATGCTAATTAAAAGGAATTTTTTTAGTCCCAAAAAAAATGATAGCTAGTGTGTATGTAAACATAAGCTATCATTTTAAAATACAAAAAGACTACACAAAATACTGTGCAGACTTGTAGACAGTAATTTTAATTAATTGCTATACCACAACATTTAAATTTGTACCAATCCCTTGATTTGCACGAGCACTGTCAGCTATTTGTTTTGAGCCTTCCAAAGACTTATTTACTAAGTCGTTTACCAAGTCAGCGCTTACGTCAAGGGATTTTTTTCCAACTCCCAAAGAAAATTCTGCTTTTACAGCAATGGTTTGATTATTGTTAACTTGCATAGCTCACCTCTTACTAAAATTAGTTTTAATCAAAATTATAAAAGTTCTTATCGTCGCAGTTCAAAATAACTTTAGGGCATATTGAAAAATATTTTTTTAGAAATTCTTGTCATTTAAATATTAATGACTATCTAGTCCATACAAAAAATATATAAGTTCTTTAGAATGGAGAGCTATCAATTAGGAATATATAATGCCCAAGAAAAAAAATAGCCCCTTTAGCGGAGAAAATCCCCCAAGTCTTAGCCCTGAAAAACATGGAGCAATCTTGGTTGAGGGAGCTAAACAACACAATTTGAAAAATATAAGTGTGCGTATTCCCAGAAATGAACTGGTGGTAATTTGTGGTCCTTCAGGTTCAGGCAAATCAACCTTGGCCTTTGACATTGTTTATGCCGAGGGGCAACGTCGCTATGTGGAATCTCTTTCAGCCTATGCCAGGCAATTTTTACCCAAGATGGATAAACCCTTAGTGGACAAAATTGAAGGACTTTCTCCTGCTATTTCCCTTGAACAGCAAAGCATTGGTAGAAACCCCCGTTCCACAGTGGGAACTGTTACGGAAATTTATGACTTTTTGCGTGTATTTTATGCACGACTTGGAAAAATGTATTGCAGTCACTGCCAAACACCCATTGAAGCCAGAGCTTCCGATGAAATTATTGCTGACATTATGGAGCTGGAAAGCGGAAGTAGAATTTATCTATTAGCTCCCTTGGTGGAAATGCAAAAAGGAACTCATCAAGATCGCTTTAAAAAATTAAAGGCCGAAGGCTTTGTCAGAGTTAGGATTGCAACCTTGGGTGAAGAAAAGCAAATTTATACTTTAGACGAAGCTCCCGTGTTGGATAAAAATAAAAAACACAATATTGATTTGGTGGTAGACCGTTTGGTAATTAAGGACGATATGCGCACCAGACTTGCTGACTCTGTAGAGCTTGCCCTTAGGCATGGTAAGGGGCGTATTATTGTGCACCGCGAAGGGCAGGAAGATATAATTCACTCCACGGACACAGTTTGCCCCAATTGCCACAGTAGTATGCCAATTCCCTCACCTCAACTCTTTTCTTTTAATAGTCCGCAGGGGGCTTGTCCTCAATGTGCAGGCATTGGAACTGTAGCCACTTTCGATCCACAACTCATTGCACCCAATGATAAATTATCGCTAAAAGAAGGAGCATTAGCTCCCCTTGATCAACCAAGCACTTGGCAGAAAATGGAAAAGGCATTGATTGCCCTTGGTAAAAGGCATGATTTCACCATAAACACTCCCCTATGTGAATTTTCAGAAAAGGCCAAAAAAGCCCTTTTTCATGGTGAAGCAGGGGGCATAAACAGAACAGGTTCTTTGCGTCGAAACTTTATGGGGGGAACAAGTTTAAATCGTGATATTAGACAGCTTGACGACAGTATTTCATTAACAAATTTCCCGGGAGTAATGTTTTTATTGGAAAAAAGAATGCAAAACTCCGATGCTTGGGGGGATATTTTATCCCGTTATAGCTATGCTGTTGATTGCCCCTCTTGTCATGGTGCAAGGCTACGTTCTGAAGCCTTACACATCTTAGTGGGTAATAAAAATAAAAAGGCAAATTCTTATAATATTTTTGAGTTTTGCAGTCTTTCCATTGCTAAAGCATTAACTTGGTTGGAAAAATTGGAGTTTGAGGGCAGTCAAAAAATCATAGCCGAGCCCTTGCTCAAAGAATTAACCCATCGCCTAAGATTTATGAACAATGTGGGGCTTGACTATATTTCCTTGGGGCGCTCCATGATTAGCCTCTCGGGTGGTGAATCCCAACGCATTAGGCTGGCCTCCCAACTTGGTTCGGGGCTTGTGGGTGTTACATATGTTTTAGACGAACCTTCCATTGGTTTGCACCCAAGGGATAATGAACGCTTAATCAGTACTCTAAGGAGTTTACAGGCTCGCGGTAATACAGTTATTGTGGTAGAACACGACGAAGCAACCATTAGGGAAGCGGACAGTATTATTGAGCTGGGAGCAGGCTCAGGCGTGCACGGAGGTGATATAGTCTTTGGAGGAAGCCCCAAGCAATTATTGAAATCAAATTCTTTGACTGCCAAATATATGAAGGGAGAGCTAAAGGTTCCATTGCCAGATGAAAGGCGTGAACCTCTTGACTTTATTACATTAAAAAATGTTTCAACCAATAATATAAAAAATGTTGATTGTGATATTCCACTCTCCATGTTGACCTGTGTGACAGGTGTTTCAGGCTCGGGGAAAAGTTCATTGGTTATTGACACACTATACAAACATCTGGCCATGAGTTGCGGAATTAAGGTGGATCAGCCGGGGAAACTAGGGGAAATTATTCACGCCGAAAAAATAGAAAGAATTGTTTCCATAGATCAAAGCCCCATTGGTAGGACTCCACGTTCGAATCCAGCTACTTACACCAAGATTTTTGATGAAATCCGAAATATTTTTGCCATGACTCAAGATTCAAAAAGAAGAGGTTATAAGGCCGGACGTTTTAGTTTTAACGTGGCAGGAGGTAGATGCGAAAATTGCAAGGGAGATGGACAAATTAGGGTGGAAATGCACTTTTTACCTGATATTTTTGTTACTTGCGACGTGTGCAAAGGAAGACGCTTTAACCATGAAACCTTAGAAGTTCGCTATAAGGATTTAAATATTGCCGAAGTTCTTGATTTAACCGTTAGCGAAGCCAGAAAATTCTTTGAAAACTATCCAACTCTTGAACGTCGCTTGGCAGTTCTTGAAGATGTGGGGCTTGATTACATTAGGCTTGGGCAACCGGCCACCACGCTTTCAGGTGGAGAAGCCCAAAGAATAAAAATCTCCCGTGAACTTGGTAAACGCTCCTTGCCAAATACCATTTATATTCTTGATGAGCCCACCACTGGACTGCATACTCACGAAGTGGGCAAATTGGTTACAGTCTTGCATCAGTTGGTGGAAAAAGGCGCATCAGTCGTGGTAATTGAACATAATACAGATGTTATTTTGGCCTCGGACTATGTGATTGACCTTGGGCCGGGCGGAGGTGAGAATGGTGGAAATATTATTTCCCAAGGTAGCCCCGAAGCCATAATGGCCGATCCAAAATCAATTACCGGCAAATTTTTAACTGAAGAAAGGCGCATTAGACAGCATTATAGGTAAATTGCGCACTTTGCAATTGTGTAGGACTATACATTTATTCTACAATAGTTTTCACTATGAAAAAGAAAACCCAAAGGAAAAATTAAAGGAATTAGTAATGTTAAAAGAGCTTATTGAAAAAGAATTTTCTTATATGTGTGAACTAAGAGAATATTTCCATCAAAATCCTGAACTGGGTTTTGATTTACCTCTTACCTTTGCCAGAGTTAAAAAAGAGCTTGAACAGCTTGGCCTTGAGGTGCACACAGGTTTTGCCAAAACCGGACTAATTGGGATTTTAAGAGGGGCTAAAGAGGGTAAAACGGTTATGCTCAGGGCAGACATGGACGCCTTGCCCATTATTGAACTTGCTGACATTCCATATAAATCACAAAATGAAGGAAAAATGCACGCTTGTGCCCATGATGGACACATGGCTTCTTTACTTGGGGTTGCCAAGGTTCTTAGCCAGCTAAAAGATAAAATTCAGGGCAATATAGTATTTTTATTCCAACCTGCCGAAGAAGGGCAATTTGGTGGCGCAGTTGTAATGATAGAAGATGGAGTGCTTGATGTTTTGCCTATTGATGCGTCTTTCTCCGGGCATTTGTGGGGTAATGCGCCCATGGGGCAAATCCAGCTTAAAAATGGTGTAACTATGGCTTCGCGTGATGAATTTTTTGTGCGTATAATTGGTAAGGGTGGGCATGGAGCCATGCCCAATACCACCATTGACCCCATTGTAATCACCTCGCAAATTATCAATGCTTTTCAAAGCATAATTAGCAGATCCATTGATCCAAATGAGCCGGCAGTTATTTCAGTTTGCCAAATTAATACCCATGGCGGAGCGCCCAATATTATTCCAGACCATGTGGATTTTACAGGCGGAATTAGGGCTTATAGTGATGAAGTGCAAGCTTTGATATTGAAAAGATTTGAGCAAACCATTGCCGGAATATGCGAAAGCCATGGCGCAAGTTATGAGCTTAAATATACTGGTGCTTATCCCGCTGTATATAATGACGCAAACATGGTGAAATTGGCGCTGGAAAGTGCTAAAAAGGTTGTGGGTGAAGAAAATACTGTAATGTTAGACCGCCCTATGCCAGGCTCTGAGGATTTTTCTTGGTTTGCCAAAGCAGTTCCTGCTTGTTATGCCTTTTTTGGCATGGCTGAAGATGAGGTTATTTTACATCACAATCCAAAATTTGCTTGGAAGCATGAAGCTATGCTGACTATGGCAGGCTTTTTAGCCACAGTTGCTTTGGATTATTTGCATAACACAAAATGAGATAAATTGCACTTTTAGCCAAAGAATTTGACATATAAATTCTCCATAAAACCTCTGTACAGTAACTTGTGCTGAGGTTTTATAATATGAAAAATTAGCTATAAAATAATGATGTACTTTTTTTAAAAAAAATGTTATTTTTAATGCGTGTTATTGAATAAAGTTTTTTCAATAAATTTAGTAAATCTGCCTTAGTTTTTATAGAGATTTTATACAAAGTATTTATGTCAATAAAAAAGGAGATTTTTATGAGTTCAAATTCTAAAGGTGATGTTTTTACCTGCCTCAACTTAGCCAATACCATGCCAAAATATGAAGTTCCCACTGAAGAAAACAGTCCGAGAACTGTATATCAAGTAATCCATGATGAACTAATGCTTGACGGCAATTCCAGACAAAATTTAGCCACATTTTGTCAAACTTGGCTTGATCCTGAAATACACCAATTAATGGACGAATGTTTAGATAAAAATCTGATGGATAGAGATGAATATCCTCAAACCGCAGAAATTGAAAGTCGTTGTGTGCAAATGCTGGCAGATTTGTGGCATTCTCCTAATCCCAGAACAACAATTGGTTGCTCCACCACAGGTTCAAGTGAGGCAGCTATGCTTGGCGGAATGTCATTAAAGTGGCAATGGCGAGAAAAAATGCAAGCCCAAGGGAAAAGTTGTGAAAAACCAAATTTAGTAACAGGGCCTGTGCAAATTTGTTGGCATAAATTTTGCCGTTATTGGGATATTGAGTTAAGGGTAATTCCAATGGAAGGAGAGCATTTAATTATGCGTCCTGAAGATGCTTATAAATATGTAGAGCAATATTGTGATGAAAACACCATTGGTTTTGTTTCAACTTTGGGAGTAACCTATACAGGACAATATGAGCCTGTACAGGCCTTAAACGAGGCTTTAGATAAATTTCAAGAAAAAACAGGTATAGATATTCCCATTCACGTTGATGGAGCAAGTGGAGCTTTTTTAGCTCCCTTTATGGAGCCTGAACTTTTATGGGACTTTAAAGTGCCAAGGGTAAAATCCATCAATGCTTCCGGCCATAAATTTGGACTTTCTCCCCTTGGAATTGGCTGGATTATTTGGCGAGAAGAGAGTGATTTGCCTCGCGATTTAATTTTTAATGTCAATTATTTAGGTAGTAATGTTCCAACCTTTGGACTTAACTTTTCAAGGCCCGGTGGACAAGTGGTTGCACAATATTATAATTTATTGCGTCTTGGGCGTGAGGGTTATAAAAAAATTCATCAATCAAGCTATGACACAGCCTTGTACCTTTCAAGCGAAATAGAAAGATTACAGATATTTAAAGTTTTATATGATGGTAAGGGTGGAATTCCTTGTGTTACTTGGACTTTTAAAAACCCTGACCACATGGCTTTTTCTCTCTATGATTTATCCGACAGATTGAAGAATAGGGGATGGCAAGTTCCTGCCTATTCCATGCCGGAAAACAGGGAAGACTTAGTCGTTATGCGAGCATTGGTTCGCTATGGATTCACTAAGGAGCTTGGGACATTATTTATTAATGATTTAAGGCGTAGTATTGATTATCTGATGAAAAACCCACCTGCAAAACCACTTACAGAAGAGCAAGGCAGTTGTTTTTGCCATACTTTTAATCCTACAGATAGTTCATCAGGCAAATAGTAAATTTATTGTAACCTAAGGAGTGTTAAGTGCGAGTTTTAATAATAGGTTCAGGCGGAAGAGAGCATGCCTTGGCCTGGAAAGTTTCAAAAAGCCCTTTATTACAAGAATTATTTGTGGCTCCGGGCAATGGAGGAACAACAAAGTATAATGTTCCCATAAGTGATAGTGATATTGAGGGTTTGGTAAAGTTTGCCAAAGAAAATGGAGTTAATTTTGTAATTCCAGGCCCTGAATTACCCTTAACCTTGGGTATAAGTGATGCCATGGCAGAAGCCGGAATTGCTTGTTTTGGACCAAGACAAGCCTGTGCTAAACTTGAAGGAAGTAAGGCATTTTCCAAACAAGCTATGGAGGACGCAAATATTCCAACAGCAGCCTATGGAGTTTTTACCTCTGCAAGTAAAGCTCTTGAGTTTATAGATCAACATAATTTTCCTTTGGTAATCAAAGCTGATGGTTTAGCTGCAGGTAAAGGGGTTATAATTGTAAATTCAAAAGAAGAAGCACGGCAAACCATTGAATTGATGATGA
>CAYJHF010000016.1:16035-20497 GCA_964369905.1 uncultured Mailhella sp.
CTGAAAAAAAATTCGGACAGGCCGGAACCAAGGTGGTAATTGAAGAATTTCTAGTTGGTGAGGAGCTTTCATTAATTTGCTTTTGTGATGGAAAAAATGCTTTAGTTTTACCTTCATCTCAAGATCATAAGGCAGTTGGCGAAAATGACACAGGAGCTAATACAGGCGGTATGGGTGCTTATAGCCCTGCTCCTTTGGCTCAAGATGAAGAGCTGGAAAAATTGGCAGACATCACGGTAAGACCTTTAATTAACGAAATGGCCAAAAGGGGAACACCTTTTCAAGGCATAATTTATGCCGGTCTGATGATGACAGAAAATGGGCCAAAAGTTTTGGAATATAATGTACGTTTTGGTGACCCTGAATGTCAGCCTCTTTTAATGCGCCTTGAAAATGATATTTTACCCATTATGCAGGCTTGTGTTGAAGGAAGATTAGCTAAAGATAAAATAAGGTTACACATTAATCCAAAATCTGCTCTTGGAGTGGTTTGGACTGCCAAGGGTTATCCTGAGTCCTATCCAAAAGGCATGGAGATAAACGGAATTTCTGAAGCCAATGCCATGGAAGATGTAATGGTATTTGAAGCAGGAACAAAATTTGAAAATGGAAAAACCTTGGCCAATGGGGGCAGAATACTTTGTATTACAGCCCTTGGTGATGGTTTACATGAAGCTAAAAAAAGAGCTTATGATGCTCTTGAGAAAATAAAGATGGATAGTGCTTATTATCGCCGTGATATAGGAGATAAAGGAATTAAGCGATTAGAGCAGAGAAAAGGAGAATAATAATGACAAAAGTTGCAATTTTTATAGGTTCAGCCTCAGATGAAAATACCATAAGTCCTTGTGTTGATGTTTTAAAAAAACTTGGGATTTCTTATAGATTTACTGTTTCATCAGCCCATAGAACACCTGAACGAACTGAAAAACTTATTGATGAATTGGAAGAGGGTGGCTGTCAAGTCTTTATCTGCGCGGCAGGCATGGCTGCCCACTTGGCCGGTGCTGTGGCGGCGCGCACCATCAAGCCGGTTATTGGTATTCCGGTGAATAGCTCGGCCTTAAATGGCATGGACGCATTACTGGCAACTGTGCAAATGCCCCCCGGTTTTCCGGTTGGAACAGTTGCATTAGACAAAGCAGGAGCAAGAAATGCCGCTTATATGGCTGCTCAAATCTTAGCCTTACAAGATGAAAGTCTTGCCCAAGCTCTAAAAAAAGAAAGACAGGCCTTTAAGGATAATGTGGAAGCTAGCGCCAAGGAAATTGAAGCAAAATATTAGGAATGTATTTTTATGAATTGTGAGAATAAAAACTTTTTGCCTAGCATTTGTTTAGGTCTTTTACTTTTGTTTGGCCTTTGGGGACTTGGTTCTAGCATAAGCGAAGGTTTATCACATCAGGTGGAAAAGGATCGCACCATTAACGTAAAAGGAATTGCTGAAAAAGTTATTTATGCCGATAAAGCCATTTATCCCATTTCCTATGTTATTAGAGGCTATGATTTAAATGCTGTAGCTAAAAAAATGGATAAAGATTCAGAGTTGGTTTTAAATTTACTTAGGGAAATTGGTTTTAGCGATGAGGCAATTACTATTTCTCAACCAAGACTTGCTTATGATGTTGAAAATATTCCTAATAATTCAGGGTATAAGGCTAGAATGTTGAGCTCAAATAGTATGGCCAATGAGGGAAATGTACTATTAATGGCTGGTGGTTTGGAAAGTGCCAGCCCCACTGTTGAAGCTCCCAAAAAAGCTATTATAGAAGAAAATCAAGTGGAAAGTGAGGTTAAGGAAGAAGTAAAGGTGGATTCTCCACTTTATATTTTATCTAAAAAAATCACTGTTAGAATTGATGATATGGAAAAAATAAAAATGATTAGTGAAAAACTTGATGCACTAATCCATGCCGGTGTAAATCTCTATGGCAATAATCAAGTGCAATATATTTTTAGTAAACTTGAAGCCACCAAGGCCAGTATGTTTGAAGAGGCCACTCAAAATGGAATTATATTGGCTAAAAATATTGCCAAAACTTCCAATTCGGAACTTGGATTTGCCAAAAGAATTAATTTAGGGCAAGCCATGTTATATAATGACGATTATGAGCCAAATAAAAAGAAAGTTGTAGTGGAAAATTATTTGGAATTTTTCTTGGTGGATTAAACTAATCGCTAGAAAAACTAAATATTAGTTAATCATCCTTGCAAAATTGACCAAAAAATACTTTACAAGCATTGGAAATTCCATTATAAGTTGCGAAGAAAGTTTAGAAAAGTTTTTTAAATGCCAAACATAAGTTGAGGAATTTATGGCTAGATTTATTTATACTCTACTCTTGGTATTGCTGATTTTATTCCAAAATGGATTTGCAACAGCAGAAGAAAATGATAAAAATTATGAGCTTGGTTCAGTTAATTTTAGTTACTTGAACAAGGCTCAAACGCCTCAAGTGCCTGAAAATAGTTCAACTGTGAGGTTAACTTCTTTAGTTTCATCTGTTGTTTTGGAATTAGTTGATTTAAGCAAGCAAGTTAACTTTTTTAATAACTTTAGTCTTGATGTTCTAAATCCTATTCCGTCCTCTTTTACAGCCGACGAGCGTTACGAAATTTCAGCCTCAAATGGTAAAATTGTACTAAATTCAAAAATTAATAAGGGAGATAGTACAGGAGTAATTCTCAATGATTGGCTCTCCATGTCAGAAATCATAGAGATAGAAAAGTTATCCAAGCCTGTCTACCCGCTAACTTCTTTGCGAGTTGGTCAACCTTTTAATATTATTATAGATCCCAAAACCTCATTAATTGATCGCTTTGAATATGATATTGATAAAACCAGTAGATTAATTGTGGAGTTGTCAAGCGAAGGGCATAGCATTTATAAGGAAAATATCCCCTATGAAGTTGTGCTTGGCTATGTGGAAGGTAATATAAACTCCAATTTCTATAATGCTGTGATGGATAGCGGTGAAAATGCAAATTTTGCCTATAAACTAGCTAGGGTTTTTGCCTATGATATTGATTTTTTTAGAGAAATAAGGCAAGGTGATAAGTTTACAGCCCTGGTTGAAAAGCGCTATAGAGAAAATGAATTTATAGGTTATGGACGTATTTTAGGGGCAACCTTTTTCAATGATGGAGATGAATACGAAGCCTATTTGTTCTTTGACTCTGAAGATCCCGATTCCACAACATATTTTAAAGCCAATGGACAAGCTGTGCAAAAAGCTTTTTTACGCACACCTGTTGATTTTACTCGTGTAAGCTCCGGTTATACTATGGCCAGAAAACACCCCATCTTGGGCATAACTCGTCCACACCAAGGCATTGATTATGCAGCCCCCACCGGAACACCAATTGTGGCTGTGGCTGACGGCAAAGTTACAAGGGCTGCCTACACCGGCGGTTACGGACATTTGGTAAAAATTCAGCATAAGGGTGGACTACTTACCCAATATGCTCATATGTCAAAATATGGCCGTGGCATAAAATCTGGAGTAAAGGTCAAACAAGGCCAAGTTATTGGTTATGTTGGCTCAACCGGACTGTCCACAGGACCACACCTTGATTTTAGAATTCAACAAAATGGCAAATTTGTAAATCCAGATCACATAATTATTCCGGCAAAAATGCCTGTTGAAAAGGCCAAAATGCAGGAATTTAATGCTGTTGTTGAAGAAATCAAAAACTTAATGTTAGCGCAAGGAAAACGTAGTAGTTATAATGCCGCCCTTTGGCTTGATGGAAAGAGTTAATCAATCCGACAAAACTTATGTTAAATATCAGAAAAGAAATTGAGGCCGATTATTACAATGTTGAAGAATTGGCCAGAGAAGCTTTTTGGAATTTATATTTTCCCGGAGCCCATGAACATTTTGTTATTCATAAAATGAGAAATCATCAGGATTTTATTCCTGAATTATCTTTCGTTCTTGAAATGGACAAAAAAATTGTCGGAGCTATATTTTACACTCACTCAAAAATTAATTTAACTGATGGGAATGAACTAAAAACCATTAGTTTTGGTCCTGTTTTTATTGCTCCAAAACTACATAGGCAAGGTTTTGGGCGTAAACTTATTGAGCATAGTATAGCAAGTGCAAAAAATATGGGCTATCTAGGAATATTAACCCTTGGCTACCCTTATCACTATAAGCCTTATGGCTTTGTGGGCGGTAAAAAATATAATATTTCTATGGCTGATGGCCAATATTATACAGGCTTATTAGCTCTGCCCCTAATGGAAGATGCTTTTGCAAATATTAATGGCTATGCTGTCTTTTCTGATGTATTTGAAGTTAATGAAAATGACTTTGAAATATATGATAAAAAATTCCCATTTCTTGAAAAAAAAGTTCAAGAAAGTCAAGCTCAATTTGCAAAAGCCTGTTCTGAATTAGATAGTCGATGCTGAAAAATGTGATAACATATTGTTAATAAAAGTAAAGTTAGCAAA
>CAYJHF010000017.1:0-20120 GCA_964369905.1 uncultured Mailhella sp.
AGAGTATTAGGTAGACTGTCATCAAGCAAGGATTTATGCTCCACGGCAGTTTTTTCAAGATTATTTTCTTGCTCTGCTTGGTTTTCAGAGGTATTTTTTTCAGGTTTTACAGCTGTGTTAATAATGGGCTTAGCTTTAAACCCAGATTTTTGCTGTGTGGTTTCTGCAATTGTTTTTTCAGTTTTTGCAGTTTCAGGTTTTTCTTCTGTTAAAACCTTAGCATCGTCTGGCTTTACATCTTGAATATTTTTATTCTCTGCATTGTCAAGAGTATTAGATAAACTGTCATCAAGCAAGGATTTATGTTCCATGGCAGTTTTTTCAGGGTCATTTTCTTGCTGTGCTTGGTTTTCAGGAGCAGTATTTTCAGGTTTTACAGCTGTGTTAATGCTGGGCTTGGCTGTAAACAGAGTTTTTTTAAGTGTTGCTTCCTTTTTTTCTTCAGGTAAAGTTGCTGTTTGATCTGTATTTATGTTCTCTGTTTTTTCATTTTCTGCCACACGCAAAGTGCTTGGTGAACTGTCATCAAGCAAGGATTTATGCTCCATAGCAGTTTTTTCAGGTGAAGCATTACTTAGTTCAACTTTATTTATATCAAGTTCATTATTATTTTCTAACAATGAAAAGTCTTCTGATTTTTCAATATTAGTTAGCTCAGAGTCTGAACTTGGTTCTTCTTTTTTTAATTTATTGGCGCTACCTGGTCGCATAATTTCTTTTGAAAAAAGACTCTTCTTAGCCTTAGGCTTTGCTAAGCCAAGGCCACTGTCAAGATTTTTTTCAAATGAAAAAGCTTGTGCTTCCTCTTTATTCTCAGGTGTTGCTTCTATAATTTCAATATTTGAATATGTTTGATCATCGTCTAAATCTAAAGACTTGGAACTTTTTTTCACATCTGAGTGAAGCCCCAATTTATTTGTATAAAGCATATTTGTCTGATTATTTTGATTCATTATTTAACCCTATATATTCAACTAGTTTGGTAGTTTTATTTTATCTAAAATTACACCCTTAGGGCCATCGGCAATAATATAACCGTCTTTTAAAACTATCACCCTGTCCACAAGTTGCATTAAACTCATGCGGTGCATATTAATTATTAAAGTTTTATTTCTAATATGTGGGCGTAATCTTTTAATTAACGCCGCCTCAGTGCTTCCGTCCATATTGCTTGTTGGTTCGTCCAAAATTAAAACATCTGGATCCATCAATAAGGCTCTGGCCAAAGTAATGGCTTGCCTTTGTCCACCGGATAAATTTGTACCCCTTTCAATTACAGGCATACTATAGCCTGCGGGGTGGTTTTGAATAAAGTCATTTACTCCGGTAAGCCATGCTGCCCTAAGCAGTAATTTATCATTTACAAATGGCATACCAAGGCAAATATTATCCCTAACTGTTCCCTGAAAAAGCATTGCTTCTTGAGGAACATAACCCATTCTTGAGCGTACTTCTCGTTTATCAAGTTGGCGCATATCAACGCCACCAAACTTCACAACACCCATACTTGGAGCAATTAGTCCAACCATAACACGAGCTAATGTGCTCTTGCCTGAACCCATATTTCCTATAATACCGACTTTTTCACCAGGAGCAATTTTTAAACTTACATCACTAAGAGCTTGCAGAGGTGAACCTTCAAAAGTAAAATCCACGTGCATTAATTCAATGCTGTGGGGTAAGTTGCCAAAATCCACAGTGCTTGATGAGTATTCATCAGGTAAAGCCATTAAATTATCCAAATCTTTCAATGCACTCTTGGTTCCTTGCCAACGTGGCAACAGGCCACCAAACTGCACTATAAATGACATGGAGCGAGCTGTGAGCATATTTGAAGCCACAAGTCCACCCATGGTTAGCGTTTGATCACTAATAAGGTAAACTCCCCAAATAATTAAAGCTAAACTAACAAGGTGAGTTAAAAGCAAGGACATATTGTTAGTGCTTGCTTGCAAACGCTTACTTTTTTCATTTTGATCAGCAGTATAGCTTGAAATCTTCTCCCAATTCTTCATCATACGCGGTTCAGCAGAAACAGTTTTAATCACTTCTGAACCGGTTATCATTTCAACTAATAAACTATTTTTTTCTCTTTCACCTTGTTGTTGAACATTGGCTTGTGTATACATCTTTTTCTGCAAAGTTATTATATAAGTTAGCAAAAATACAAGAGCAACACATGGTATGGCAACAAGTGGACCACCAATAAAAAATACAATGGTTAAGAAAAATAATAAAAAAGGTACATCAATCAAAATCAACATGGTGCTGGCACTGAAAAACTCCCTAATGGAATCAAGTTCTCTAAAGGCCTGCATAAGCCCGCCCGAGGTATAGGTGTTTTTTGTTATATCAAGGCTTAAAATCTTTTCCATAATCCTTGAAGAAAGTACCACGTCCATATTTCTGCTGACTCTATCAGTAAACTGCGTTCTAAGTAAACGCAAAAGCCATTCAAAAAGATAGCCAACCATTATTCCAAAGCCCAAAACCCACAAAGTTTCAAGTGCTATATTTGGAATAACTCTATCATAAACATTCATCATAAATAAAGGACCCATTAATGCTAAAACATTAATGAAAGCACTGGCTAATAGAACAGATTTATACATGGGGATATATTGTTTTAATACATCAAAAAACCAGTGCTTTGTATAAATTCTGGTTATTTTTTCCAATTTCTCATCTTTTTCAGGCGTAATTATAGAAAAAACCGCATAACCACTATATTCTTCTTGCAATTGTTCCAATGGAACCACATTGGTTTCATGCCCATGTTCAGGGAAAATAACTGTGGCTTCATTACTGTCATACTTGACCAGAACTATGGAATTTTGGCTTTTAGTCAATAAAACACAGGGCAAAACCATATTGGAAATATCTGTAAGATTTTCTCTGTTTACAATCTTACAATCCAAACCCAAAGCTTTTGCTGCACGCACACAGGCCGCCGGAGAAGGTGCACTACCTGCCAAGGCTGACATTAGATGCGCAGCAGAAACTTGTTTGCCACGTAATCGGAATAAACTACTAAAACTCTGTAAAATCGGAGGAACTAAGTCTGCCTCTGCAGGTGCTAGTCCAAGCTCCTGTTTTTCAAAGCTTTCTAAATTTGCCATGCAATCATCCTATTTTTCCGGTTATACAAAGAGTAAGCTAAAATTAGCAAACTCTTTTCCCTACTAAAAGATTAACTAGTCTTAGTAAAATTGTCAAGTTTTTTGCCTTGAATTAAAGCTAAATATTTGTAATTTTATTATTTTTAGAATAAGTCAAATCTTTCTTTAGAAAAAATCCAGATTAAAGTTCATTTGTAACTAAGCAAAATAATTACTAATCTAATTAGGAACAATTCTTGACAAAGACTTCATAGGGGCTTATTTTAGGTATAGATTAATTAAATACCGGAGGTAAAATTATGGATATTAAGCCTTTAACTTCATTAAAAGATGTGAAAAATATGATTATAGATTGGAATTTAGGCCCTGAGGACGCAGTTACTCTTTATCTTGAGTGGGGAAATAATAATTGGCATGCTGAGCATGCACCTGTACGCTCAAAAGATGACTATGCCACCTATTTTGTAATTGATAGTTGGGAAGAAAAGCCAACACTAAGGTTAGTGCGTCGCAATTCCGAGCAGGCAGTTGACTTACTCACTTTGGATCTACCTAAAAACCTTGAGGAAGAGTTTAAGGAAGAATATAGAGGCCTAAAAGGACTTTATTCCCCAACACCGCCCATCATTGAATGGCTGAAAAGTGAAATATATTCCTAGAAAAAAGATTTAGACTTTGTTTTGTGAGCCACAATTTACTTGTGGCTCACAATGTAACATTTGGAGGCAACGCGCCTTTCTGAAAAATACAAAAATTGATTTTTTCAGCGTGTACTATAATAAATAAAAAAGCCTTGAAAACATATTTTCAAGGCTTTTTTATTTGAATTATTTTATTTACAAAATTATTCGCTATAGTTCACAGAGTTTGGATCCACTGATTCAAGATCAAGCGGATAGAGAACTATTAAGTTTCTAATTTTACTCATACTGTGAGTTCCTGGGAAAGTATTTAGATTTACAACTAAATCTAAAATTCCATCGTTGTTGGGGTCAGCAATTTCTACATCAACAATGGTTCCCTTAATGCGACGTGTTTTCCACAACAAGCTCATGCCAACTCCGTCCCAAATTTGAGCGTGAACTTCACTTTGTGAGTATGTGCGATAGTTATTTAAGAAACTCATGGCTGTGCTTATGGGTTTGCTTGTAATAGCTTCATATTGCCCATTGCCATCAAGGTCAGTCACCACAACACGCATTGGCACATAATAAAAGAGCAAGTCCATTTTACCTTCAACAGACTCAAAACCTGTTATATCACGAGTTACAGCAACACCAACTCCTGTACTTGCAAAGTAATCATCAGTTTGAAACATTCTATCGCCTTCATCGTCAAAAACCACCATTTTATCATTTCTGTCAATCATGATTAGACGATCGCCACCAAGCTTTTCAGCAACAGGAAGCCAAGTAAAATTAAATACATTGACATCTTTTGGTAAATCTATTTCGCGCCCACGGGATATGGTAGAGCCATTAAACTTCATCTGAAAAATACCACCACGCACAAAACGAGTTTTGTCTCCATTTTGTCCTATTAGCACCGGTTCTCCACCAGGAATAACGCTTTGAACACTCAAGTAATACCTAGATCTGGCAACCTCAACAAGTTCATTATTGCTAAGCTTGAAAATAGAACTGCTAGGACTTCCTGTTGTTTCATTATAAGTTGCTAACACAATATGATATTCGCTATTATGTCTTAATTTTCTTATTCTAAGAGGAGAATCTGTTGTAGGTAGCCTATAAGTTGCAATTAGTTCCAAAATATCATCATTATAATAATATAAATTTATTTCATTATCACTTAAAATAGCTACTTCATTATTTCCATCATTATTGAAATCTGCAATTTCAAAACCATAGGAAGCGTAGTCCAATGGTCTTGTGCGTCCACGTTGGCTTTCTGCACCTTGATAGCGTAGCTCTGGGTTTAAATAAGTTGTTGTGTCAGCATTAATTTCATTGGCAATAATCCCCTCGCTCAAAGGAACTCTATTGGCAGTGGGAGCAGGTGATTTGGTTCTAACTCCAAAAACCTCACGGTTAATCTCATCGGCAATAGTTTGAACTACATTAAACAAGTTACTTATTTTATTACTATTTGCTGTTTGCCAGAAAGTGTTTTCACTAATTACGCTAACATCAAGACTTACATTTTCGCCCAATATGGTAATATTTCCATAAATTAAATAGTCTGCATTATATTGTTGGCGAACTTCTTCAGCTTGCTCTTTACTGGCAATGGGATTTTTAGTTAGTAAATTTTCTTGATTTTCAATTGGTGTATTCACCCCGGTTAGAAAAAGTCTTGAACCGAACATGGGTGGGATTGCTGTTTGCAAATAATTATAGCCTGTTCCCCCACTTACCTTAAATGGAGCAACAGCAAAATTTGCGGCAAAAGACTGGTTTGTAAAGCCAAAACAAATCAAAAAAGAAAAAATTAATAAAATTAAACGAGGCATGTTTTCTCCTGAGTATGCAAATTTGTATAATATCAATTTCCAACATTATACATTTTTGTTGACATAAAAATAATCAATTGTTTCATTGAACTTTTTTTGATATAACTTTTTTTTATAAGAAATGCAAGAAGGAATTTTTTAGAAAAATAAGTGCAAAAATTATGACAGAATATAAAAGAACCTTTAGATTTACAGTTGATGATCAATACAAAAATATTGTGGAAGAAATGTTAACTTTGCAAGGTTATTCTTGGATCGAGCAAAGCCCTTTTTCCGAAAATAAGGACTTTACCCTATGTAGATTACTTGAAGAACCAAAACCCCTTGGCTCTTCACTGGCCTCTTTTTTCGGCTTAATTTATATTCAAGACAGCTCCTCCATGTTGCCACCATGGGCATTAAACCCGCCAAAGGGAGCCATTGTGCTTGATGTTTGTTCAAGCCCCGGCAGTAAAACCAGTCAGCTTGCCAAAATAGTAGGAGAAAATGGTTTTGTCCTTGGGAATGAGATTTCAACCTCACGCCTTACCACTCTTAGAAAAAACTTACAACAACTCAACCTTATACAAAGCGGAACTTGTTGCCATGAGGGACAAAAAATTCCACTGCCTGACAATTTTTTTGACTTTATTCAACTTGATCCACCTTGCAGCGGTTGGGGAACGGTGGAGCGCAATCCAAATGTATTGTCCATTTGGAAGGACGATAAAATACAGCCCTTAATCCGCCTACAAAAAGACTTGCTAAATGAAGCAGTTAGGTTATTAAAGCCCAATGGGACAATGGTTTATTCCACCTGTACTACTAATGTGGAGGAAAACGAAGCCCAAGTGCTTTATGCCATAGATCAATTAGGTCTAAGCCTTCAAGATTTACCGGATTTACCCCATTTTTCTTTGGAAAAGCCCTTGTTGAATTGTGGAAAGGTTTGGCGCTTATCACCAAAAATAAAAGAAAATCAAGGTTTCTTTGTAGCTAAATTACAAAAAAAACAAACAGAAAATATTGATTATACGCCGAACAGCACAATCACAGAGCAAGCTTGGGGGCAAGCTCTTCCAAAAAACTTACTGGAAGAATTTGGACTTTCTGCCAACATTTTAGCCCATGGAAATGTGTGTAAATTCAATAATAGTTTGCACTTTATTCCTCATTTAGCAAAAATTTTACCCCAAAATTTTCCCTGGCAAGGAATGTATATGGGCAAAGTGAGTAAGGGAAATGATTTACAAATCTCCTCACGCTTTAGACTTTATAATGATTTAACCCAAATGGATTTTGATGGGCAAAAAGGGCTAGAGCAAATAAAAGCCCTGCTTACAGGACAGAGCATTACTTGTCAAAGTGTTGAAAAATATAGCCTGATGTGCTGGAATGGATTACCTCTTGGCAGATTAAAAATAAAAAATAAAAGATTGCTTTGGACTGAAAGATGAGGAAATATTAGGGCATTTTTGGAAAAGAATTGTCCTAAAATGCCCTAAACACTTCATTGGAGCATGGCGACATTGAAGTGCAAAAAGCAAGAAAATTGCTTGTTCCAAGCTTATTTCTTGCAGATTTTCAGCATCGACTAAATAGTTTATAAAAATTCTTACTCAAAACGGCTAACATTTGTGATTACTACCATATCAACAGGTGCATCATCGTGTATGCCTTGGGCTTTTGTTTTGAGTTTTTCAATTTTTGCCACTGTGTCCATTCCGTCGACCACTTCACCAAAGACGCAGTAGCCATATTCATCGTCGGCTTCACTTTCAAAATCTAAATCTTCATTGTCAACTGTATTGATAAAAAACTGGGCTGTGGCAGAGTGTGGCTCTAATGTTCTGGCCATGGCAATTGTTCCGGCTTTATTTTTCAGGCCATTTGAGGCTTCATTCTTGATGGCTTCTTTTGTGGCTTTTTCTTCCATTCTAACTGTAAAACCACCGCCTTGAATCATAAAATCTTTGATAACCCTGTGGAAAATAGTGTTGGTATAAAATTCATCGTCCACATAAGATAAGAAATTTTTCACGGTTAATGGCGCTTTGTCAGTGTAGAGTTCAAGCAAAATATCGCCTGAAGATGTTTCCATAAGAATTAAGGGGTTGCTCATAATTTTTCCTTTTGGTATAGCAGTTTTTGCTTAGAATGAATTTTTCTGAGGAAAACACTTTTGTTTACAAAAATGTTTTCCTACCTAAAAAAATAAACCGACCTTGTTTTAACTCTCGTAAAAGGATCGAAGAGTTTGGCTTCTAACCGGGTGCCTTAGTTTTCTAAGAGCTTTGGCTTCAATTTGTCTTATTCTTTCTCTGGTTACATTAAAGAGCTTACCCACTTCTTCAAGGGTGTGATCTGATTTTTCTCCAATGCCAAAGCGTTTCCTGAGCACTTGTTCTTCCCTTGGGGTAAGATCGGCCAGCACCATGGCAAT
This sequence comes from uncultured Mailhella sp., assembly GCA_964369905.1. Lineage (GTDB taxonomy): Bacteria > Desulfobacterota > Desulfovibrionia > Desulfovibrionales > Desulfovibrionaceae > Taurinivorans. The sequence goes on from CAYJHF010000017.1 coordinate 8,012, forward strand.
TTGCTCGGTAAGTTTTGTATTTACTACTTCTTCGGCCGGAGCAACTGCTTTTTTATCTTCAATGAAATCTCCAAGGCTAGAATCTTCTTCGTCCCCTATGGGTGTTTCAAGGGAAATTGGTTCTTTGGCAATTTTTAGGACTTTCTTTACTTTATCCACAGGATATTCCATGCGATCGGCAATTTCTTCTGGGGTTGGATCACGCCCTAGCTCTTGCACCAAGTAGCGAGAAGTACGGATTAGTTTATTGATGGTTTCAATCATGTGCACCGGAATTCTAATGGTTCTGGCTTGGTCTGCAATGGCGCGGGTTATGGCTTGCCTAATCCACCAAGTTGCATAGGTGGAGAACTTATACCCTCTTTGATATTCAAATTTATCAACGGCTTTCATCAGGCCTATGTTGCCTTCTTGGATTAAATCAAGAAATTGTAAGCCACGGTTGGTGTATTTTTTAGCTATACTAACTACCAAGCGAAGGTTTGAGCGAATAAGCTCTTGTTTGGCTCGCATGGCAGCATTTGTTCCACGCCTAATTCTCCATAAAACTTCTTCAAGGTCTTCTACATCATGGCAACATTTTTCTTTAAGTCTGCGTAAACTTTCAATTTTTCCCATAATTAATTCTTTATAGGATAGCATTTTATCAATGGACATATCAAGTTCAAGGGCTGCATCTTGGAAAGATACTTCTTTTTGATCAAGCCTTGCGAAGAAAATTTCGATTTCTTCTTTACTTCTGCCGGTGTGTTCTGCATAAGCTGCGATTTCACGGCGATAATTTTTCATCTGTCTGACGTAATCTTCTACGGTTTCAATAATGCGGTCGATTAAAGTTTTTTCAAGCTTTATTTCTCTTAATCTTTCCACAATATCTTCTTTGAATTTTACTATCTCTTTTTGAATGCTAAGCCCTTTTTTATCGCTAACTAAACAAAGATCAAGCTTTGAGTAAACTTTTTGCTTTTTGGTAAAAATAGCATTTATATCGCTAAGAAGCTTGATTACTCTTTGACGTTGGTTTAGTTCATCTTCGCATGGGTCATCTTCTTCAATGGTTTTTACCACGTCTTTTAGCTTTATTCTGTTTTGTAATAAGTCATTGCCAACACTTACCAATTCTTCAACTGCAACCGGAACTTCCACCAAGGCATAAAGCACATCCATTTCCCCAATCTCAATCTTTTTGGCAATTACAACTTCACCATCACGGTCAAGCAGGGGAACTGCACCCATTTCTTTGAGATACATACGCACAGGGTCAGTATTTTTTGCTGAAAAATCTATGTTTTCTTCATTGAAGTCTGTATTTAGATCTATATTTTCATCAAGGGAAGAATCAATGGTTGCATCAAAAACTGCGTCCACAGGTTCCGAATCAGGATCAGTCTGATTGGTTAAAATAGCTTTGCCCTCTTTTTCCGTATCCACAATGGGGATTTCCATGGTTTCAAACATTACTATTAATTCTTCCATGTTTTCAGGAGTTGCATTTTCCGGAGGTAAAACTTTGCCAATTTCAGCATAGGTTAAATAACCAACACTCTTGCCTTTGGCAATAAGCTCCTTTATTGGTTGAACTTCTTTTAGGTTATTGGACATTATTCCTCCCTTGGGTTTGGATAAGCGCTTTCATATATTCTCTTTGTTTTTCGTAGTTATTTGTACCTTGACTTAGTGTGGCGGCCAGAGCGTTGACATATGATTTTTTTTGAATGGATTTTATAAAAAGTTCTATGGCTGCTATTTCTCCGTCTTCATTATCAAGAGGTGGGGCATCTGCACTGCGACATTGCACCCAAAAAACTTTTTCAGCATCATCTAAATGTTGAAAAATAATATTACTACAATCTATACTTTTTGTGGCATGGGTTAATAGTTTTTCCCAAAATGCTTTAGCTTTGTCAGATTCAAGAACTAAGTCAGCACCGATTTCTTGTAAATTTAAAATCCTATGCGGATAGCGTGTTGCAACGGTTAAAATTTGAGCATCTCTGGCTTTTTGAGGTATAGTTTGTTTTTGGTGGCTTTTTTCCATTGTGTTATTATTGTTATTTGCTTTTTTTTGGTTTACAACACCAAGGCGTAGCTCTGCTTCGTTTATCCCTAAACCGGAAGCCAACTTAGTAGCCGTTGGTAAAAAAAGCTCTGGCATTTCGATTTGTGCTAAAAATGCTCTTGCCCATTCCACAGCGTCCTTTGGTGAGCGTTTTTTTAATGTTTGTATGCAAAAACTTAATCCCTCTGTGCTATTTTCACGCAAGCTTTCAAAAACCTCTTTGCCTTCTTTCTTTAAAAGACTGTCAATGTCTTCACCTTGTGGGAAAAGCACAACTTTACATGAAATTCCGCGCACCAAGAGTTTACCGCAAGCCTTAAAAGCTGCCTCTTGCCCCGGTGCATCTCCATCAAAGAGAAGTTCAACATTTTTAGCCAGTTCGGAAATTCTTTTTACTTGTTCATCGGGAAAGGAGGTTCCAAGCACTGCCACCGCATTGGCATAGCCAAATTGATAGAGGGTCAAAACGTCCATATATCCTTCAGTGATTAAAATATTTTTTTGTGCCGACACACTTCTTCTGGCGACATCAAGTCCGAAAAGTTGTTGGCTTTTTTTGTAAATTGGCGTACCGCTGGAGTTTAGATATTTGGCAGATTCTCCATCATCAAAGGCCGGAATAACCCTTCCTCCAAAAGCAATGCTTCTACTGTTCACATCACGAATTGGAAACATCAGGCGGTTTCTAAAACGATCAAAATATCTGCCGTCCTTACTTTTCATCACAAGACCGCTTTCAACAGCCACCTCAAGGTCAAAGCCACTACGCACAAATATATTGGTTAAAGCTTGCCAATCATTTAAGCTAAAACCAAGTCCATAGCGTTCATAAACTTCGGTAGAGATTTCCCTTTCTTGTAAATAGCTCATTACTTCTTTATTTTTTAATAAATTATTTTTGTAGTGAGCAGTTGCAATCTCGTGCATTTTGAGCATTTGCGTTTTATGGGAAATTTGCTTTTTATCTGCATTATTATTTTTGCCATAGTTATTTTGTAATTTTACTCCGGTTTCTTCCGCGAGAGCTTCAAGGCTTTCTTTAAAATCCGTTCCGTTTATGCGCCCGTAAAAGTCAAAAATATCTCCGGCAGCTTGACAACCAAAGCAATAAAAAGTTCCTTCACTTTCGTTTATGGAGAAAGATGGCTTGGTTTCTTGGTGAAAAGGGCAGGGAGCAACCAAACGATTACCCATGGGGCGTAAGTCAAGATAGCGTTTTGCCAAATCCACAAGGCTAATTCGCTTTTTTATTTCTTGAACATTATCTGTAGTTGCCACTTATTACCTCAATAATTTTCTATAATAATATATTGTTTCTACCTAAAATGAACAATTGTCATACCATCGCCGCCATTGTCTTCATTGGCTAATTCATAACTTAGTATGCCATTTTGTTCGTTTAAATATTGATGTACAGCTTTTCTGAGAGCTCCAGTTCCTCGGCCGTGAATTACTTCAATTTGGTCTGCATTGCCAAGCATACTTTTATCAATAAACTTCGTTAGTTCAGCCATGGCTAAGTCTGCCCTTTGTCCTCGTAAATCTAGACGAAAAGAAATAGGGGAGCTATTAATTGAAATATAAGATTTTTTTAGTTGATTTTGGTCAGTATTTTGAGAAGGGCTTAAGTCAACCATGGCTGCCCAAAGGCTCACTCCACCTAAGTTTATTTTTACTTTCTTACCTTTTTCATCAATTTCTTGAATTAAAACTTTTTTATTCCATGGCAAATAATGAACTTCTACACCAACTTTAAAGCACGATAAATCAACTTCTTGTTTATTTTTTTCGCCCCCGGTGGAAATTTCTGCCCTTATTTGTGACATTTCTTTTCTGGCCTGCTTGGCGCTTATTTTTTCACTCTTCCAGGCCTGCATCAATTCTCTGGATTTCTCTCTAAGTTCTTTTTCCAGTTTTTGCTTTTCCAAATCAAATTTTTCTTGCAGTTGTAGTCTTTTTTGTTTTGATTTTTCAATTTCAGTCTGCAAAACACGCAATTGTCCTTCACGCTCTACAGCCAATTTATTTAATTTATCAATAATCAAATCTGTATTTTCATTATCTACCAATAAATATTGGGAAGCTTTTTTCAAGATCGAGTCACAAAGTCCATGTTCTTTGGCCACATTTAAAGCTTGACTGGCTCCAATTTGGTCATAAGCCAGTTTGAAAAGTGGTTTTTTACTGTGTTCATCAAATAGCACCGAGGCTGCTCTGACATTTTCTGTTGTGAGGGCATAGGTTTTTAATGCCGGAAAGTGGGTTGCACTGACTGCATAGCAGTTTTTTTCTAAAATACCGTCAAGCACAGCCTGAGCTAGAGCAGCTCCTTGTGAAGGATCTGTTCCTGCTCCAAACTCATCAAGTAATAATAAATGGTTGCTGTCTAAACCTTCCCATATTTTAGCTAAGTGGCTAATTTGGCCTGTAAAAGTTGAAACATGATCATCAAGGCTTTGTTCATCTCCAATAAAAGCGTGCACATGAAACCAAGGAATAAGTGTTGAGGAAGCATCAACCGGAACAGGAAGAGCACAAAGGCTCATTAAAGTTATTAGGCCAAGGGTTTTGAGAGCAACAGTTTTTCCGCCCGCATTGCCTCCGCTAATTACCAAGACTTTATCATTTTCCCTAAAAACCAAGTCAATAGGCTGAATTGGCACAGGTCTTATGTTTTTATTGTTTTCAAGAAGTAATAGGGGGTGGCGTGCATTGTGCAGGGATAATTTATGCTCCAATGTTATGCAATGTCCTTCACCTGATTTATTTTTTTCTGATTTATAATAGGCTGTAGCAAGGCAAAATTTTGCCTCAGACAAATCAAGTTCTAGCAATAAATCCCATGCTAATAATATGAAATCATACTCTTCAACAATTAACTCTGCTAAATATTTAGCAATATTTCTTTCTTCCTCTCTCTCTTCTTGCTTTAGTTCTTGTAGACTATTATTTACTTCCACCAAGAACATGGGCTCAAAATAGAGAGTTTCTCCGGTTTTGGAATAGTCGTGGATTATTCCTTGCAAACGCCCCTTGAAATTGGATTTTAAAGGTAGAACATAGCGATCATTGGCTATGCTCATATATTCACCTTGCAAATAATGGCCAATATTATATTGCTCTGTATAATCTTTTACCTTTCTAAGGCAATTTTGATGCAAGGAACGCAATTCTTGGCGGATTAGGCTTAGCTTTGGCGAACTTTCGTCTTTAAATGTTGTGTCATCGGCAATGCAGCGCACAAGTGCAGAGGTAGATTTTTCTGCAAAGGGAAAACCGGCTTTTTCAAAAAAAAGTCCACTGTTTTTTTCTTGATCTTTAATGGCAAAAATAGCTTTTTGAGCTAATTTCAACACATCTCGAAAAGCCCAAAAATCCACAGGTTCAGGATGAAAATTATTTGATTTTATAAGAGCTAATGGAATTGTAATATCCGGAAAATCAATTAATCTAAAGTCGGATATACTTTTAAAATTTAGGTAGGAAGTATAAAGTTCTTGTTGTTTATACACCAAATCAAGATCATTGTAGGGGCGAATTTTAAGAGCTAAATTTTTGCCTGCCTCAGACAAACAAAAAGAAGCTAGGTGTTGTAAAACCTTATCAAATTCAAGTGCTTTACAAGTAAATAAATCCATAATAAACCTTAAACCAACCAATAAAAATATGAAAAACTAAGCATTTTGTAAACGAGCTTTTACAGCATCACTAACAGCCTTACCGTCAACTTGTCCTTTGTATGTTCCCATAATGTTTTGAATTACTTTTCCCATGGCCTTCATTCCTTCTGCTAGGTGAGGAGCACAGGCCTTTTCAACCACTTCAACAAGCTCCTCTTGTGAAAGTTGCTTTGGTAAATAATTGCGTAAAATATCAAGCTCTAATTGCTCTTGATCAGCTAAATCATGGCGAGCAGCCTCACGATAAATAGTAATAGATTCTTGGCGTTGCTTAACTTGGCGCAATATAATGGCTAAATATTCTTCATCTGAAAGCGCTTCTAAGGATTTCATAAGCTCAACTTGACGATTTTTCGCGGCAGTTTTTAACATTCTTAAAGTGTCAAGGCGAGTTTTTTCCTTAGCTTTATAGGCTTCTAAATAGTCTTTTTCAATTTGCTCTGCAATGGTCATACTCTTTCCTGTTTTTAGAACTCAACTTTATTTATTTTTGGCAAATTCAATTTAAATTTTCTGCAAATTGAAATTTTTAAGCTCAGTTCCAAATTTATGTTTTATGAGAAACTTTGCTATAAAATAAATTATGTAGATCTCTCATTATATAAGATTTATTTTTGATTTTGCAATCAAAGAACCCGGAAATCTTTAAAATGATCTCCGGTTTCTAAAATTAATTCATTGAATTACAGATACATATATTTAAAATAAATATAAAAATTTTCAATTAAATATATGCCTTTAATAAATTTACATTGAATTAACCTTACGCATTTTTTTCATTAAGCGCTTACGAGCAGCAGCCTTTTTCTTTTTACGCATTACACTAGGCTTTTCATAGTGCTGGCGTTTCTTCATTTCTGAAAGAACACCTGCTTTTTCAACCTGCTTTTTGAAGCGACGCAAGGCTATGTCAAAATTATATTCGTCTTCTCCGAGGAATACTCCGGGCATAAATATCACCCCCCTCTTGTAAATTTAATTCAAAAAACCTTGAACAACCAAATTGTTGATTGGTTTTTAAATTTGTCTTGCAAAAAAAACAAAGCTAGGTTACAAGAACTAAGTTATTTTGCTTAACGTTCTCACTAAATTAATTAATGAATAGATATTATACTCAAATTTTTTCAAAAAACAAGCAATTATTTTTTAAAAATTTAAATTATTTTCTAAGCTTTGGGTTTTATGTGTTTAATTTTTTTTAAAAAAGAACTTTACATAATTATTTTTTAAATTTTTACAAGGGCATGGTTTATGCTGAATGGAATTGTTCTTGCCGGAGGTTTGTCAAGTCGCTTTGGCTCTTGCAAGACTAAATTGCACCTAAATAATCAAAGTGTTTTAAAAACAATTTTTGAGCTGTTATCAAGGCATTGCAATCAGGTGCTTGTTTCTTGCAAGGAAGAGAAGCAGGTTTTAAATTATCCTTGTATTTTTGACAAATACCTTTGCAATGCCCCCATTAGCGGAATTTGTAGTAGTTTGGAATATTTCAACAGCCCTGTTTTAGTGCTTTCTTGTGATTTACCTTTTATTGACGACCAAACCATTAGAATTTTAATTGAAGCCAGAAATAAGGCTGTGCTAACTCAAGGAAATCTACAAATGACTACTTTTAAAATTAAGAATACAAACTTCATTGAAGCACTTGTGGCAATTTATGAAACAAAGGCCATCTTAGCATTAGAGAATGCTATTCAAAACCAAAGTTACAGCTTAACTAAGGCTATTTTGGAAAAAAACCGCCATCATATTCTTATTGATAAAATTGGGCCTTTTTTTAATATTAATTATAATGAAGATTTGCAGGAAGCCAAGAGATTAAATTTAAAAAAGCAAAGATAATTTAAAAGTCAAAAAAACTTAAAAATGCTATCTTGACTAGAAATATATTTTTTGCTACGCATATAAAACTAACAAAATAAAAATCTGTTTATCAGGAGAGAATTATGGCTAAGCGTGTGACGATTATTGGAGCCGGTCCGGGAGGAACTGCAGCAGCCTTTAGTGCAGCCAAAAATGGCTTAGAAGTAACACTTGTAGAGGCTGAATATCTTGGTGGCATTTGTTTAAATTATGGTTGTATTCCAACCAAAACACTAAAAGCCAGCGCAGAGGCTTTTGAAACTGTTTTGAATGCGCATGATTTTGGGATTGATGTGAGTTGCAATACAGCTATTAACATGGGTTCTGTTGTGGACAGAAAAAACAGTGTTATTGAAACCTTACGCAAGGGATTAGCTAAAACTTGCGAAAATTTAAATATTAAAACAGTTTTTGGGCATGGTAAAATCATTAATGCCAACCTAGTTGAAGTGACAAAGGAAGATGGTAGCATTGAAAAAGTTAAGAGCGATGCCATTATAATCGGAACAGGAACAAAGATTTTGAGTTTGCCGTGTATTCCTGTGGACCACAAATATATATTGTCCAGCGATGATGCCCTTGAAATACGTGACTTGCCAAAGTCCATGATTATTATTGGGGGTGGAGTAATCGGTTGTGAGTTAGCTACCATTTTTCATACATTTGGCTCTGATGTAACCATTGTGGCCAGTCAAGAAAGATTGCTTGCCTCGAGTTCCTTGGACACTGAAATGAGTAAAATCTTGCAAAGAGAAATGCGCAAAACCGGAATTAAATTTGAACTTGGGCGCATGGTTACAAAGGCAGAAGTGGTGGACGGCAAAGTTGAGGTGCACATGGTAGACTCTGCTTGCATGACTCAGGCCAAAAATGCCAATGAAGAAATTTTAGAAGCTGATTTAGTTATTGCAGCTGTTGGTAGGCTTGCCTATACTGAGGGCTTAGGATTAAAAGAGGCGGGGATTGAAACAGACAAAAGAGGTTTTATTGTTACAAATGAATATTATGAAACCTCTGTGCCAAACATTTACGCCATAGGAGACATCTTGGGGCCAAATAAAATTATGCTGGCTCACATGGCTATGACTGAAGGTGTGGCTGCCGTAAAAAATATTATGGGCGAGAAAAAATCCTATGATTACCAAATTTGCCCTGCCGCAATTTTTGTAACTCCTGAAATCGGCAGTGTTGGGCTTAGTGAGATTCAAGCAGTTGAAATGGGTTATGAAATTGTGGTTGAGCTTATGCAATTAAGAGAGCTTGGTAAGGCTCAGGCCATGGGTAGTATTAGCGGAGCATTTAAACTCATTGCTGATAAGAAAACCAGAAAGCTACTTGGTGCTCACATTGCAGGTTCCCACGCCAGTGATATAATTGCCGAGCTAACCCTAGCCATTCAACTTGGCGCAACTGTTGAAGATTTAGCAAAAACCATTCATGCACACCCAACCCTATCCGAAGGTGTATTTGAAACAGCCAATAGAATGCTTTAAATAGTTTATGCTAATTAGTTCACGCTGAAAAACACAATTTTTGACTTTTTCAGCGTGAACTAAATTAATTTAACTGTTTGTGAATTATAACTTTGTGTTTTCCGAAAAAGGATTTTGCCATGAAAACAGCTCAAGATATTATGACAAAAAATGTGCTTACCATAGGTCCTGATACTAAGGTTTTAGAGGCTGCAAAAATATTTTTAGAAAAGCATTATAATGGATTGCCGGTGGTTGATGCAAATAATAAGCTGGTGGGAATTTTAACCCAAATGGATTTGGTTTCTCAAAATCAAAAAATTGAAATGCCATCTTATTTTATGTTGCTAGATGCTGCCATTCCCATGCAACTTCCATCTAAGTTTGAAAAAGACTTGGAAAAAATGGCGGCCAACACGGTTAAAGACCTTATGCAAACCGATGTGACAACCATTGAACCTGATACACCATTAGAGCTTATTTCCACTTATATGGTTGAAACAAAACGCTATAGTTTACCGGTAATTCATGAAGGCGTATTGGTTGGTATTGTGGGCAGGGAAGATGTGCTTAGAGCAATGATTTTAAACGGATAAAGCTCTAACATTTTGGAAAGCAGATTGCAAAATAGTCTGAAAAAAAAACCTCTTTTAAGCATTGCTCAAGGCTTTGTTCTGATTTTGTTTACTTTTTTTATAGTTCAGGGCGTATATTTATATTCCTATCTTGCCATTTTAGATTTTGTAAACTTTCCCCTTATGGCAAATTACGATTTTATAAGCATTGCAACGCCCTTTATAGCTACTGCCTTAGCCTTTACTTTGCCTCCCCTATTTGTAATTGGTTTTTCCTCATATAAATTTTTAGCTAAATTCAAACTTATACTTGAAGTCCAAGCTTTTTTCTATTTGTTTTCTACCTTGATTTTTATGGTATATTTTTGGTATGCTGTAAATTTCAATACAACTTTGACCGGTTTAACTTTTCTTTATATTTTTGCCGGGATTGGTAGAATTTTAATTTGCCTTTATATTTATATGTCAATCAAAATGTCTTTAGCTGTTATAAAAATCCCTTTGCCCCCAAATTATGCTAATTTACCGAAAAGTGAAGAAGATTTGTTTGAAAGTGCTAAATATACATTTTTTGGGCAAAATCTTTTGCCGTTTTCAAAGAGGAAAAAGCATGAAGCCGATAACTTTATTTTTTTTCAGGAAAAAAATACCGGGGATTATCACACAATTAAAGGTGGAGAAAATTTAACCAAGGAGCGTGAAGTAGAGCCGCAAAAAATTGGCCTGCTAAAATTGTCACAAAAAAATGCCATACAAAAAATTAAGCGGTTTGAAAAAAAACGCCACAGGAAATTGATTAAAAAAGCATGGAAAAACCATAGTCTAGAAATACCTTTGCCTGTGCGTTCCTCTATTTTCTTTGCTCAAACCTTAGGGTTTATTCTTATTATATTGGCAAATTATCCTATATTTAATTTCACGTATCCTATGTTTCTAGCAAATTATAGCTTTTTGGTTGTATTTTTTCTTTATTTTTATTTGCTCTATCTTATGCGTAAAAAGGCTTTGCTTATTTGGGTTTATGCCTATGCTTGTCTTATTTTATTTTTCATTTTAACAAGCATTATTTTTGAGGACTTGTTTTGGCAAGTTATACTTAGCGTATTTTTAATTTGTCAAGTTTTTATAGTCAGCAATCTCTATTTAAAAGGAAAAAAATGGTTTATTTCGAGTAAATGAAATTAAATCATGTTTGAAGCAAAAATGTTTGTAAAATGTCAATAAATTGTAACTTTTTTTGATTAATTAAATTTTATTTGTTTATGGCTTGAAAATTTGTGTAAAAAAATATAAAATACAAAACGTAAAATGAAGCTTATTGGAATATAAATTATTTAAAATATAAAAGGAAATTAGAATGCAAGCTCCTGAGAAGAATTTAGGTTTTGACCTTGTGCGTGTTACCGAATCAGCCGCTCTTTCTGCCGCCCGTTGGCTTGGCCGAGGTGATAAAGAGGGAGGAGACGGGGCCGCCGTTGACGCCATGCGTCTTTCTTTTAACTCCCTAGATATTACGGGGAAAGTAATTATTGGCGAAGGGGAAAAAGACAATGCCCCCATGCTTTTTACAGGTGAAGAACTTGGCAGTGGACAAGGGCCAAAACTTGATGTGGCTGTTGACCCTGTTGAGGGAACAAATTTATTGGCCAAAGGACGCCCCAATGCCATTTCGGTGGTTGCGGCTTGCACCGCTGGAACCATGTATAACCCCGGGCCAAGCTACTATATGCAAAAAATAGTAGTTAGCCATGAAGCTAGAAATGTTATTGACATTGATGCACCGGTTAAGGATAATCTACGTAATGTTGCCAAAGCTATTGGTAAGGATTTAAATGATTTGGTGGTTTTTGTACTAGATAAACCTCGCCATGAAAAACTTATTGCTGAAATTAGAAGCACTGGAGCAAGAATTCAATTGCACACCGACGGTGATGTGGCAGGAGCTTTGATGGTTGCAGATCCAAGGGGTGGAGTTGATATAATGATGGGAACAGGGGGAACTCCTGAAGGAGTTATTGCTGCTTGTGCCATCAAAGGAGTTGGAGGAGAAATTTTAGGACGCTTGGATCCCCAGTCTTATGTGGAAAAAGAAGCCATTGAAAAAGCCGGAATTGATATGCGCGAAATTTTAAGCGTGAATTCTATGATTAAAAATGATGATGCTTTTTTTGCTGCTACGGGTATTTCAGGTGGGAACTTTTTGCGTGGCGTTGAATATCTCAGCGGTGGAGCCATTACTCACTCTTTGGTAATTAGAGCTAAGACAGGAACTTTTCGCTATATCGAATCTCATCACAACTGGAAGAGATTGATGAGTTTTAGTGCTGTTGACTACGCTAATACTAAGTAGTCGATGCTGAAAAATAAAATAATTATTTATAAATAAAAATTGACTTTTTCAGCGTGAACTAAGTAGTCCACGCTGAAAAACACAATTTTTGTGTTTTTCAGAAAGGCACA
>CAYJHF010000018.1:0-20068 GCA_964369905.1 uncultured Mailhella sp.
AAATTTTGGCGTCCCATTTACCAAGCAAAGGGATATATTCCAACCTCGTGCCATATCTACTCACAAAGCCAAGCTCTTCATCTATAAAATTTTTGTCCTGTGGCCAAAATTTATTTTCTAAAAAGAAAGCATTCATATTTTTCTCTTTTTAATACCCTAAAAAAGCAAGGATTTATTTTCTGTGGCAAATATAAACTAAAATAAATATGTTAACGCATTAATCAAACTTTACTAAAAAAAACTTGAACTATCTAAGCTTTGCCTAGATTTTCTAATGGCTGAAACTTCATCTCGTAAAACCACAAGACGTCCATATTTCTTTTTGATTTCAAGCCCCGATTTTGTTAACATCAGTTCAGATTTTTCAATATAGTTTTTCCTTAAATATCTGTCATTTAAGATGTTTTCCAAAATCATAAGTGTGTCCTCAGCTATGTCATCAAAATAATGAACAAATTCAAATCGCAATTCTTGAACAACATCAACCGCCAAATTAAGCATTTGCCAATAGGTTAGTTTTACTCCCTTATGTTTCCTTTGTCCAATTTCTTCAAGAATACGAACTTTTCTGGCTTGCAAAATAAAGCTATATCTATTTTTATTTTCTGTGATTAATTCTTTAAGTTCAGGAACTTCATCAAGTTCAGGCAGTTTGTTAAAATAGTCATCTAATATTTTACAAACACTGAAGAAAAATTCTTCACTATATCCAATAATTCGTCTCTGATGTTTAGAAAACCATGAATATAAAAATTTAAGTCTTTTTTCCTCTGTGTCAGTATTTTCAATAAGCTCAGTCCTTTTATACAAGACGCTGGAATTTAATTCACCTCGCACAATGTCATTTAATCGTAAAATAATGTTGCCACTATCCCTTACAATACTTATCCCCTCAATATATTCACCTGTAATTGGGTGAATTACATATTGGTTTTCAATGGAGAGAGCCCTATTTTGCCTAACGTTTGCCAAGTCAAAAGCGTGCTGAACATAAGTAACTTTCAAGATAACAATATTTTTTTTGGGATCTACAAAAGCATTGGCTTTGCGCAAGGCTTCAATGGTTTCTGTTTGATCTTTTTCAACCTTAACCAAGGCTATCTTTTCCACATAGGGATAGCGTTTGTCTTTTCCATCATTCCAAATGGTTGTAATGGTTCTATCGGATTGTCCAAGCACCCGAATAAGAAATTTTTCACCCATTTTATTTAGGCGGCGAGCAAAAAGAGCGGCTGAAGTTCTGCGTTCAGAAGCAATGGGAAAGCCATAAAGCTCCATTAAAAAGTGCATTACAAAATCCCTATTGCGTTCATAAAGTTTATTATCACCAACAGTAAACTTGCCCATTTTTAGTCCAAATCTCTTCATTTCCCCATCAATATCAGATGGTAATGAAGCGAAAACTCCAGACAACTGAAAATGATCATAACTTGACTTTGTAAGCACATGAGCCCTGTCCATTTCTAGTAAATAAGGCAAAATATCAGGATAGACCTCAAGAAGCGTAATATCCATTCTATGAAAACGCTTGCGATATTCCTCATGTAAAAAGCGCGGCATTCTGGCCAGCATAGTCAATGTATTGTGCTGTGTTACATTTTTTTCTAGTGGGCAACAAGGACCAAGAGAGTTCACATAAAAGTCTGTAACATTGTGCAAAATATCATATTGAAATATTTCTCTAAATGATGATAATTGTCTATCGAGGGCAATTATGGTAAAGCCGGGGAGTTCGTGGTATTCATAAACGTCAAGGTCAAAGGAAGGCAAGAGAGATCTTGCTTCCACATAGGGATATTTTTTCATAGTAAAATAAGGACGAACTAATGCGTCTTTTATATGCACAATATCAAGAAATTCTTTTAATTCATTAATATTTTGCACAGAAAAGGCGTCATAATATTCTTGGTTGGTTTTTTTTTGTAACCACTTGCTTTCTCTGAAAATATCTTTCCAGTTTTCCATTTAAGCCTTGTCCTTATTTTTTCAGAATGATAATTTGTGAGTTCTGTATAGTTATTTTTTGTAATTGTATAACATCTTAGAGAAAATTACAAGTTCTGCAATGTAATTTATTTATTTTTTTTATAAAAATTTCACCTGTGCAAAATGAAAAATCTATAGACATTTATTTACTGGCTAAAAACTTGCTTATTCAATGCTTTTAGTGTATTAACACTTATGATTTTGCAAAATATATTTTATTTTCGGTTAAATGTTTTTCTAAGGATTATAACAAATGTCAATTATTAACACTTGGAGTGGCGAACACATTTCAATAAATGCAAAAGCTATTGTTGGTTATGCCGGTATTTTGGTAAATGATCAAAGGATAGATATTCTTGATTTACTTAGAGCTTATTTGGAAAAGGGTGCAGAAGAATCTTGTGGCCAATGCTTTCCATGTCGAAATGGTTTAAAAAAAATTACCAAGCGACTAAATAATCTTTGTGAGGGTATTTCATCTCCCGATGACTTGGACTTCTTAAAAAATCAAGCTAAAAATATTATGGCCGGTGCAAGATGCGACCTTGGCCAAACCACACCAAAACCTTTACTTGACGTTTTGGAAAAAGCTCCACACTTACTTACTGCAAAAAAAGTAAAAAGAGGGCAATATACAAGTCTTGTTAGTGCACCATGTATAAATGCCTGTCCTGCTCATGTACAAATACCAAGCTATATTGAAAAAATTAGGATTGGTGAATTTGCAAGCGGACTTGAATGTGTAATGGGTAAGTGTATTATGCCCGGAACCATTGGACGAGTTTGCGAACGTCCCTGCGAAAAAGCCTGTAAACGTGGACAAAACGGGCAAGCCATAGCCATTAGGCATTTAAAACGCTATCTTTTTGACAGAAGCATGGACTATGAAGCTCAAAATATAGAACAAAGCGATGAAAATACAAGGAATGTTGCCATTATTGGAGCAGGTCCTGCCGGACTTTCCTGTGCTTATTTTCTAGCCAAAAATAATTATAAAGTAACCATTTATGAAAGGCAAAACCAAGCAGGTGGTATGGCTAAGTATGGTATTCCTGATTATCGTTTACCAGCACCTGTTTTAGCCGAAGAAGTGGCAAGAATTAAGAGTTTAGGTGTTGAAATTAACTATAATGTTGATGTGGGAAAAGATATAACAATAAATCAATTGGAACAAGAATATCAAGCCATATTTATTAGTATTGGAGCCCATAAAGCCCCTAAGCTTGGCTGTGTAGGTGAAGATGAAGTATGCACAGGCTTGGTAAGTGGTATGGATTATTTATATCAAGCCGCCAAAGGCAATAAAATCATACATGGCAAGAAAATCTTGGTTATAGGCGGCGGAAATGTGGCTATGGACTGTGTGCGTACAGCCCTGCGTCATGGTTTTGAAGATGTGCAACTGATTTACCGCCGAACTGAGCAAGAAATGCCAGCCGATCCCACAGAAGTACATGAGGCAAAACTTGAAGGGGTAAAATTTAATTTCTTAACCGCACCCAAAAAAATTATTCATAAAAATGGCCAAACCACAGGGCTTTATTGCCAAAAAATGCAGCTTGGTGAGCCTGATGCAACAGGTCGCCGCTCCCCTATTGCTCTTAATGATGAAGATTTTTTGCTTGAGTGTGATGTAATTATTCACGCCATTGGACAAAAGGTGGATATTAACCCACTTGTTGATGAACTAAGTATTGAAAATGATAAATTAATTGATAAAAATAATACTTTTAAAGCCCATAACATCACAGGAAGCTTGCACCCTATGCCTCATATTTTTGCTGGTGGTGATTGTGTGAGTGGCCCAAATACCTTGATTTCTGCCTTAGCTGCCGGAGAACGGGCAGCTAAATATATTATAGAAAAACTTTCAGGAAGAAATATAGAACCAAGCCTAGAGCACGAATTGGAAGAGGCTTTAGCAAAAGTTTTAATTGTTGGTGAAAAAGAAGCAAAACCACCTGTAGATTACACAAAAGCAATGCCCATACACTTTTTACCACTTTCTGAAAGGCTCAATGGTTTTCTAGAAGTGGAAAAATCATCATCGGAATACGAAGCCAGACTTGAAGCCTCACGCTGTTTGCGTTGTTGGCGTATTTTTACAATAGATCAATAATTGTAGGTAATTATGTCATATATTACGATTAATAATAAAAGAATAGCCTTTACTCAAGGATCAACAATTTTGGAAGTGGCTCAAAAGGCTGAAATCCATATTCCAACCCTCTGTCATCTACCAAGAGCAAATCATAATAAGGTTTGCAGAATTTGTTCGGTTCAAGTTAAAGGACAAGATAACTTTTTGCCTGCCTGTGCCAGTTTTGCCGAAGAAAATATGGAAATAACCACTCATAGCCCTGAACTTTTAACTCTGCGCAAGCAAATTTTAACTGACTTATTGGCAGAGGGGCGTCACGATTGCTTTATGCGAGATTTGGCAGATTGCAAATCTGTTTACCATGCAGCAGCCATAAATATGCCCATGCGTGAACAGCCCTGCCCCGCTGATGGCAGGTGCGAACTGCAAAAACTGGTTTTGGAGCATCAAATAAGGGTAAAAGACATAGAACCAGAAGAAAATACTTATCCCCTTGATAATGAATATCCTATGATTAGCAGGGATTTTTCACGCTGTATAATGTGTGGGCGCTGTGCTTCGGCTTGTGATGCAATTCAAGTAAATATGGCTATTCCCTTTCAGTTTGGTAGTAAGAAGCAAAAAGAACATTGGTGGCCCTTGGTTGATTACCAAAAATGCACTCACTGCGGGGAGTGTTTACAGGTTTGCCCAACCGGTGCACTTTCTGCAAAAAAAGCCCATGGTCTATTAACCAAACATGATGAAACTACCAAAATACGCACCACTTGCCCCTATTGTGGAATAGGCTGTCAGCAAGAATTATTGCTCAAAGATGGACGAATAGTTGAAATAAACGGTGTAGAAAATGCTGAACCTAATAAGGGTAGCCTTTGTGTAAAAGGACGTTTTGGTTATGATTTTATCTATAGTCCGGAAAGATTAACAACTCCGCTAATCAAACAGGCTGACAATTCCTTTAAGGAAGCCAGTTGGGAAGAAGCCCTTGAACTTATTGCCACAAAATTTACAGAAATTATTGAAAAACACGGTTCAGATGCTGTGGCCGGAGTTTCTTGCTCCCGTAGCATTAACGAAGACAGTTATAATATGCAAAAACTTTTTCGCACTGTGTTTAAAACAAATAATATTGACAATTGCGCCCGAACTTGACACGCCGCCACTGTAGCCGGTCTGGCTACAACCCTTGGTTCAGGCGCAATGACAAATAGCTTTTGCCACCTTGCAAAAGCAAAGTTAGTCTTTTTAACAGGCTCAAACATTACAGAAGCTCACCCCGTGGCCGCAGCCTTCCTCAAGCAAGCCATGCGCAAAGGCTGTAAATTGATTGTGGTTGATCCACGCAAAACTGCCATGGCAAAACTTGCCAATGCCCACTTGCAAATCAAAGTCGGTTCGGATATAGCACTGCTCAATGCTTTGATGTATGTTATTATAAACGAAAATTTATATGACAAAGAATTTGTTGAAAAATATACAGAAGATTTTGAAAAACTACGCATAAATGTGCAAGATTATACTCCGGAAATTGCCGCTCCCACCTGTGGACTTTTAGCTCAAGACATTTATAATGTTGCTCGGGAACTTGCCAATACAAAACCGGCTATCGTAGCCTATACTTTAGGAATAACAGAACATATTTGTGGGACGCAAAATGTTTATGCCATTGCCTCCTTACAAATGCTCCTTGGTAATCTAGGTTCAGAGCTAGGTGGAGTTGATCCTTTGCGAGGACAAAATAATGTGCAAGGCGCTTGTGACATGGGCGCATTGCCCAATGTTTACCCCGGCTATGAAAAAGTTGAAGATAAAATGGCAAGAGAAAAATTTGAAAAATTTTGGAATGTTAAAAACTTGCCTAACAAAAATGGCCTGATGATGCCTGATATGCTTGAGGGATTACCCACAAAAAACATTAGAGCATTTTATATTTTCGGAGAAAATATTGCCAATACAGAACCAAATATAGCCCATGTGGAACACTGCCTTGCTTCGGCTGAATTTTTGGTGGTGCAAGATATTTTCCCCAATGAAACCACAAAGTTTGCTCATGTTATTCTGCCTGCTCAGGCTTGGAGTGAAAATGATGGAACTTTTACCAATAGTGAAAGGCGAGTCAATCGAGTTCGCACAGCTTCAAAAGGGCCGGGAATTGCAAAACCAAATTGGTTAATTTTTAAACATTTGGCTGCTAAGCTTGGTCACAATTGGACTGCAAATTCAGCTCAGGAAATTTGGGATAATGAAATATCAATGCTAGCTCCAAACTTGCTTGGGGTAAAATATAATCGTCTTGAAAATGATGGTTTGCAGTGGCCATGTCCAAATATTGAACACCCTGGCACAAGTGTAATGCACAAGGACGGAGCCTTTGTTAGAGGTAAGGGACTATTTATTCCTGTACAATGGTCACCACCGGCAGAAGTGGCAGACGATCAATACCCCTTTGTATTAAGTACAGGCAGGCGTTTATATCACTATCACACACGCACTCAAACCGGACGCTGTGAGGGCTTAAATACTCTCCTTAGTCAAGAAACAGCAGATATTTCAGCTGAAGATGCCAAGAGTCTTGGCATAAAGTCAGGGGAATTAATCCAAATTTCCTCTCGTCGCGGTAAGGTGCAAGTTATGGCCAGAATTACTGATGAAATACCACAAGGCTTAGTTTGGATGGCCTTTCACTTTAGGGAGAATAATGCCAACTGGCTAACAAACCCGGCCTTTGATCCCATTAGTAAGACAGCAGAATATAAAGCCTGTGCTGTGAAAATTGAGAAAATTTAAAATATTTTTGTTTTAGAGCATTTTTTGATTGAGATTTTTTAAAAATGCTCTAATTCAAAATCTGCAAGTAAATTTCACGTTTCGTGCTTATTTCTTGTAAAAGTTTTAACCTTATTTTAATAAAAATATTTTTATTTATAAATAGTTATCACAGTTTTCAGCATCGACTATTTTAGCAAGGTTTTTATATATTATATTTTTTTAGCTTGCTGTGCAATGTTGCTCTGGTAATTCCAAGTCGTCTGGCTGTTTCGCTTTTATTATCACCGGTTAAAGCAAGTATTGCTATTATGGCTTCTTGTTCAATTTCATCGAGTGATTTGTTAGCTAGGAAGTTTGATGGAATATCTTCATTTTCTTCCCCACTATAATTTTGTAAGCTAAGAGGTAAAACGTGTTCTGATAAATATTGATTATTGCTCAAAATAACTGCTCTTTCAATGGCATTTTCCAGCTCACGCACATTGCCGGGCCAATCATAACGCATTAAAATATCCATACATTTTGGACTACAGCCCACAATATTTTTTTTATTTATTTCTGAAAATTTATCAATAAAGTGTTTGATCAAAAGTGGAATATCTTTACTTCTTTCTCTCAAGGGAATAGTTGTAATACTAATTACATTTAACCTATAAAATAAGTCTTCTCTAAATTCACCCTCTTGAACTCTCTTTAATAAATCCTTATTGGTGGCAGCCAGCACCCGAACATTTACTTTAAAACTTTTATCACTGCCAACCCTTTGAATTTCACCATTTTGTAAAACTCGCAAGAGTTTAACTTGCACTGTTTGAGGCATTTCACCTATTTCATCAAGAAAAATTGTGCCATTGTCAGCATGAACAAAACGTCCTTCTCTAGTTTTGTCTGCGCCGGTAAATGAACCTTTCTCATGCCCAAATAGCTCGGATTCCAGAAGATTTTCAGAGAGAGCTCCACAGTTGATGGTCACAAAAGGGCCATTCTTTCTTTGGCTCTTTACTTGAATGGCTCTGGCCACAAGCTCTTTACCGGTTCCTGATTCACCTGTTATTAAAACAGTGGCCTCACTAGGTGCAACTGTTTCAATCATGCTATAAAGCTCTCGCATGGGTTTACTATTGCCAATAATTGGATTTTCTTTTAGCAGTAATTCCTTTTTTAGAATATTATTTTCAGTCAAAAGGTTCATGTGTTGCATGGCATTTTGTAAATTATTTTTCAATGCTTCAAAGTCAAGAGGTTTGGTTAAATATGTGTATGCACCAAGCTGTATAGCCTCAACGGCATTTTCAATGGAAGAATATGCCGTCATTAAAATAACAGGCAAAGCTTCATTCCATTCTTTAATTTGCTTTAAGGTTGTTATACCGTCCATAATTGCCATTCGTATGTCACAAAGAACCAAATCAACATTATTATTATCTTGAATAAAACTATAAGCATCTAAACCATTATCAACATCAAAAGTGGCATACCCCCAAGACTCAAGCATTAGCTTTAACATATTGCGATGGGCAGAATCATCTTCTACAATCAAAACTGTTCCCTTGGGAATAGATGTTTTTTTTGTTGGGCTCATATTATTACTCTTTTATAATCTTTGGTAGTTGTACAGTAAATAAGGTTCCAATATCCTTATGACTTTGGGCAGCTATACTGCCGTCATGGGATTCAATAATCTTTGTTGTAATAAGCAAACCAAGCCCTGTTCCATTTGATTTTGTGGTAAAATATGGATCAAAAATTCTTTTAATATCCTTTGGATCAATAGGGCTGGCATTGTTTTTAATTTGTATTTTAATCATTCCAGGACCTTCTGCTAAATGAACTTTAATATATGCTTTATCAGTCATGGCTTTAATATAATCATCTTCCTTAAAGGCCTCAATGGCATTTAATAAGATATTGAGAAAGGCTTGCTTTAATCTATCCACATCAGCAAAAACCATTCTGTCTTTTCCGGTTAAAATAAGAGAAATTCCCAGTGTATTAGCATCTTGCATGAGTAAAGCAATGGTGGAATTAATTATACTGTGCAATGAAACAACTTTTTTTTCAAGGGCAATGGGCTGCGCAACATTTATTAAATCCTTAATTACCCTGTTTAACCTTTCAACTTCATCAATCATTATATGTGCCACTTCATTACTGGTACTTCCCTTGGGAAATTGATTTGAAAAATAAGTGGCATAGCCCTTGATGGAGCTTAAAGGGTTACGAAGCTCGTGCGCAACTCCGGCAGCCAAGGTTGACATGGCAGTTAATTTTTCATGCTTTTGCACCTCGGTTTTTAACCACTCCATTTCCTTTTGCATATCTTCAATTATATCCGAAGCAACACTCATTCTTTTCCTTCCAATATAGGCCCGAAATACCATAAGAAAAGTCCAAAAACTTGCAACTCCAAGTCCAAAAATCCAGAGAGAAGTTTTTATAATGCTTTCACGATAAAAAGCAACTTCCTGCTGAATAAGTATGGGGTCAAGAGCTACAAAAATATGTGATTTTTCCTTATCATTTGGATTGCCTAAATCTAAAATCCTGTGGATAATAAAAAATTCTGTATCGTCAATTTGCACAAAATCCCAATCTGTTCCCGAGGTTCTGTTGGTAAGCAGAAAATTAATATGCTCAGAAAAATCAAAAACCTCACCATCTAAGTCTTCTATATAAATAGAATCACCTATTTTCTCTTGATTGCTATGGGCTATAAAATTTCCTTCATGGTCAGTTATTGCAAAAAAAACATATGAAAATTCACCATTTAAGCTTGTAATCAAGTCTTCATAATTATGATTTTCATCAAGTTTTATCTTGCCTTTTGTAATGGCTTCATAAAGTAAAATAGCTCTCATGCCAGAATTTGCCATTTTTGTTCCAATCCCAAACTCAGCCCTTTGCAAGCTATAACTTGCCAAAAAAAGTACAACCACAAATAAAATAAAAGTGGTCAAAAGCATTGGAAACCAAACATTAGGATTTGAAGCCCTAATAAACTTTAGTCTTTCCCTGTGTACTTTCTTAGCAAAAGTGGTCAAAACCTCTCTCCTCAACAATTTTATGGTTTAGTTTTAACTCATGGGGGACAATTTCCCCAAGTTTCCATAGTTTTGCAAAGCTCTTATTTATAAAGCTCTCTTCGAGCAAGGCAAAACCATCTTTAGAGCATATACCAAGCAAAGCATAGTCTTCTCCGCCCTCATAAGCAAATTGAATTGGATTAAATCTATTTTCAGCACAAAATTCAAGAAGTTCAGAGTGTAAATTATTTTCAGCTAAGTATAAGTCAGCTCCCAAATTAAAAATATTTTTACCTTTGCTTACATTCTTACTTCTTAAAAGCCCCTGTCGCATTAGTAGCCTTGAAATATCACGCATCAGCCCGTCGGAAACGTCCATTAAAAATATGGGAAATTCTTTTGCAAAGCTTGATAAAAATAACCCCTCTTCCACCAAGGGTCTTGGTGTTAAATGAGCCCTACAAGCATTATTATATTTATCTATTGTTTTTTCCACTTCGGTTTTAGATTTTGTTTTTTCAAGGGCAAAAAGTCCAGCCCTTGCTAGTCCAATCTCACCAATGACAAAAATTACATCTTCTTCATCTTTTCTGTCTTCTAAAAGCTCAAGCTTATTTAGGCTATGGTTAAAATATTTATGTCGAAAAAGCGGAATTCCGCCATGACTATAATCGCCAAGCACTGTAATACTAATGTTTAAACCACTTTTTTCATCTTGGGATAAGTTTTTGAAACTAGGAGATTTTGCCAAATCACCGCCACAAAGTCCCATATTGTGAGCTTGGCTCAAACTTGCCATGGAGGCAAAAAACTCTTCTAGCCAAACTAAATCTTGCTCGTCTGTCAAGGTTAGGTTCAATACAAATGAATTGGGACTAGCACCTGAACTTGCTAAATCACTAATGTTTACAGCTAGGGATTTATGGCCGATTTGGGCTGCAGAAAAATACCTAGAGCGAAAATGTGTATTTTCTGTAAAAATATCAGAGCTTAATGCAAGTAAATGTTCAAATGAATTATTGTCATGTTTTTTTTGCCCAGCTAAAAAACTGTGGCTTAGATCAAATCCGGCCGAAGGAATTTTAATTAAAGCACAATCATCACCACGCCCCATAAGGAAATCTCGGTGTTGATTTTTAAAATATTTGCCAAGTAATTCTAAAATTGCATCTTCGCCATTAAGCATAAATACCTCGGCAATAGTCAGATTTCGTAGTCAGATTTAACAATACAAAAATAAAGCTAAAGGCATAAAAAACTAAAAATGGGAAATTCTTAATAAAAATTCAAACTTGTGACTTTTGCAATAATTTTTTCTAAAAAATTTATGCAGAGCGCTCAATATAATTCTTGTAAAACAAAAAAGAAAATTAGTTCAATAAAAAGGTAGTAAGATTTATTATAAAGTTTTTATAAAAAAAAGCAAGTTAAACAGAAAGCTCTGCACAATTCATTGTGCAAGCTTTCATGGAGAATTTGCAAGGCAAATTTGACCAAAAATCAAGAATAGGTAAAACCACGTTTTTGCCGTTAAGTGATTGATTTTTGTGCCTTTTACCTCTGCATTGATGTTTTTGATAAAAATTTTATACTTATGATTTTTGCACAATTTTTTATAAAAAAATAATTATGCAGAGGTCTCAAACAAGGAAAGCTGAAAAATTCAATAATGTTTATAAAAATGAATATATTGCTTTTACAACAGGTTATGAGAAAAGCTCAAGATTAAATTCATATATAATAAATCCACCCTCTCTTGCAAAAAAATCTCAATTAAGAAATGCTCTACAGAAAGGGTGGAATTTTATTATATTATACTTTTAATGCAGGTAAAAAGCTTTTAACAAAGTATTTACTGCTTGGCAATGCTACTTTCAGGCAGGCTTTTTAAACTCTTGAGAAAATCAGCATTGGCTCCATTGATAAAAATTTCCTTGATATCAAGCCCAAAAGCAATGGGGAGTACATTATCCACATCTTTGACAAATAAAATTTCAAGATCTTCTAAAATTTCACTGGGAACATCTTCAAGATCTTTTTTATTGTCAAGAGGTAAAATAACAGTTTTTATATTACTTCTTCTAGCAGCCAAAAGCTTTTCCCTAAGCCCACCAATAGGCAATACTCTACCTCTCAAGGTAATTTCACCTGTCATGGCCACTGTGTCAAGCACCGGAACTCCAAGTAAGGCAGAGGCAATTGAGGTTACAATGGTAATCCCGGCTGAAGGGCCATCTTTAGGAGTTGCCCCTTCAGGAACGTGCACGTGTATATCCAGCTCTTTATAGAAATTTTCCTTTAATCCCAATATATTAGCTCTTGAACGAATATAACTAAAGGCAGCTTCGGCAGATTCTTTCATTACATCGCCAAGTTGGCCTGTAATCGCAATCTTCCCTGTACCTGGCATTAAAGCTGTTTCCACATATAGAATATCACCGCCTACATTATTAAAAGCAAGCCCTGTAACCACTCCAATTTGGGCATGATCATCACGCTCACCAAAACGGTATTTTTTCACCCCAAGATATGTATTTAAATTATCCGGAACTATTCCAAGGAAAGAATTGTTCTCTTTTTGCTTGGCACTCTTACTTTTGCTCTTGGTTTTTTTAACAGGCACTTCAGGATTTGAAAGTAATTCTTGATCAACTGCTTCTTTAGAAACTTCTTTTTGTTCTTGCTCATTAATGGTTTCAACCAATTTTATGGCTGATTTTCTACATAAAGACGCAATTTCACGTTCCAAGTTTCTAACACCTGACTCTCTCGTATAAGAGCGGATTATTTCCAATAAAGCCTCATCACTAATGCTCAAATTATTTTCATCAATACCATGAGCTTTTAATTGCTTTGGCATGAGAAAATCTTTGGCAATGGACATTTTTTCCGTTTCCAAATAACTGTTTAGTTCTATAATTTCCATTCTATCCCTAAGTGGTGCAGGAATTGAACTGACTGAGTTTGCTGTGGTTATAAAAAATATTTTTGACAAATCATAGTCAAGATCCAAGTAATGATCGTTAAAGCTATGGTTTTGCTCAGGATCAAGCACTTCCAAAAGGGCTGAAGATGGATCACCTCTAAAGTCAGAAGTCATTTTATCTATTTCATCAAGACAAAATAAAGGATTATTGAATTTTGCCTTCTTCAAAGCCATAAGAATTTTACCAGGCATTGCCCCCACATAGGTTCTGCGATGCCCCCTAATTTCAGCTTCATCTCTAACTCCACCAAGGGAAATTCTGACAAATTCACGCCCCGTCGCTTCGGCAACTGATTTTGCCATGGAAGTTTTACCAACTCCGGGAGGGCCAACCAAACATAGGATTGGGCCTTTTAGTCCATTGGTTAGTTTTTGCACGGCCAAATATTCTAAAATTCTTTCCTTTGGTTTTTTCAAGCCAAAATGTGCATCATTGAGTATTTTTTCTGAATTATTGATATTTATATTTATTTCTTTTAGGCAATTCCAAGGTAAATCAAGAAGCCAATCAATATAGTTTCTAACAACAGTGTATTCAGCAGAAGCTGGGGACATGGGGCGAAGTTTTTTTAGTTCACGCAAAGCCCTTTCTCTGGCTTCGTCCGGCATATCCTTTTCTTTAATTCTAGCTTCAAGTTCATCGCTCTCCACATGGGGATCATCTTGCCCCATTTCTTTGTGAATAGCTTTGATTTGCTCACTAAGATAATATTCCTTTTGGTTACGCTCCATTTGATCTTTAACGCGTCCCTTAATTTTCTTCTCCAATGAACTAACAGCAAGCTCACCATTTAAAAGATCAAAGACTGCATCAAGGCGTGTGGAGGTATTTAGTAACTCAAGCACTTCTTGTTTTTTAGCAAAAGGAAGCTTGAGGTGAGGCATAATGGCATCTGCCAATTTCCCCGATTGATTTATGCTATTTATAGACGCAAGATGCTCTTGGCTTACCTTGCGATTGACTTTGGAAAACTCCTCCATAGCCTCATGAATAGCTCTATATAAAGCTTCAGATTCTTTTGGTTCTTCTTCAATTTCATGCAATTGATTGGTAATTAAGCAAGGATAAGGTTTTGAACCATAAGGATTTAGATTATTTGCACTTGGTATGGTAATTTTAAGTGGTTTTTGTGTTGGTTTTTTTTCATTGCTGTCAAGATCAACATCATTTTTGTTAAGGCTAGGATCAGAAATTTTATTTTCCAAGGAATGAATTATTTCGGTAACATTTTTACCAATACTTTCCTTATTAAATGTTTCCCAAGTAGCTCTATATAAACCCTCAAAAAGAACTTTAATGCTCCCATCAGGCAAACGCATCAATTGTAGCACACGACTGACAACTCCAATAGGATATAGATCCTTTGGCTCGGGTTTTTCTATATCAGCTTCCTTCTGGGTTACTAAAAAAATGTATTTTCCATAGGAACTGATTGCTTGTTCAATGGCCTTAATTGAAGACTCACGTCCCACAAAAAGTGGCATAATAGCGTTTGGAAAAATTACCACCTCACGCAAAGTCATAATTGGTAATATTTTTTTTATGGTTTTAGTATTGTCTTTTTGTGACATAATAATCTCGAACTATTTAATATTGTTGATGTCATATTAACCGGCTTGTTTCTTGCCTTTATTTATTAAAAGTGGCTCAGCATTGTTCTCGATGACATTTTTAGAAATAACACATTGTTTATCTTTTGTTATTTCAGGTAGGTGATACATAATCTCAAGCATAACTGTTTCTAAAACATTCCTTAGCCCTCTGGCACCGGTTTTACGCTCAATAGCTTTTTTTGCCACAGCTCTAAGAGCATCATTTTCAAAATGCAAACTAACTCCATCAAGTTCAAATAACTTTTGATATTGTTTTGTTAGTGCATTTTTTGGTTCTGTAAGCACACGAATTAAATCATCTTCTGACAATTCGTCCACATGGGTTATAACTGGAATACGTCCAACAAATTCAGGAATTAAACCAAACTTTACCAAGTCAGATGGTACAACTTGATCAAGGAGCTGACTAATATTTTTCTCAGCCTTTTGAGAAATATTTGCGCCAAAACCCATACTACTACCACGGCTTCTCTCTTCAACCATCTTTTCAAGCCCAATAAAGGCTCCGCCCATGATAAAAAGTATGTTTGCAGTATTTAGTTTAATAAATTCCTGTTGTGGATGTTTACGCCCGCCCTTGGGAGGAATATTGGCATCTGTTCCTTCAACAATCTTTAAAAGAGCTTGCTGAACTCCTTCTCCGGAAACATCACGGGTAATTGAGGGGCTATCACCCTTGCGTGAAATTTTATCAATTTCATCAATATATATTATTCCGCGACCGGCAGCCTCTAAATCATATTCTGCATTTTGAACTAATTGCACCAAAATATTCTCCACATCCTCACCCACATAGCCTGCTTCTGTGAGGGTTGTAGCATCTGCAATGGCAAAAGGAACATTGAGAATTTTGGCCAAAGTTTTAGCCAACAAGGTTTTACCGCTACCTGAAGGCCCTGCTAAAAGAACATTGCTTTTTTCAAGTTCCACATCATCAAGTTCATTGGCATGAAACACTCTTTTATAGTGATTGTAAACAGCAACAGAGAGAATTTTTTTTGCTTTATCTTGACCAATCACATATTCATCAAGACGAGTTTTTATTTCCTTGGGAGTTAGGAGTTTTGCATTTGGGTTTGTTGGCATATCTGTTGGCATATTTTGATGAGCAATAATGCTATGGCAAGATTCAACACATTCATCGCAAATACTGGCATTATCCTGCACAATAAAATGTTTAACATTATATTCATTTTTGCCGCAAAAGGAACAAGTCATTCCCTTATCTCTTTTTTTTGTCATTTTTTCTTCACCGTATAAAAATATTACAAGTTAAGCTTAAAAAATATCTAAAAATATTTTATCCCAAATCTTTACGAGAAACCAAAATATTATCAATCAGACCATATTTAAGAGCAGCTTCAGCAGTGAGATAAGTGTCTCTTTCTGTGTCTGCTGTTACTTTTTTTAAGCTTTGTCCTGTATTTTCAGCTAAAATAGAGTTTAAATCTTTTTTTAAACGCATAACTTCCTTAGTGTGAATTTCAATATCTGTAACTTGCCCTTGATAACCGCCCGAGGGTTGATGAATCATTATTTGGCTGTGAGGCAAGGCATAGCGTTTGCCTTTTGTACCACCTGCCAACAAAAAAGCACCCATACTGGCAGCTCGTCCAAGGCAAAGAGTTGTAACAGGGCAAGCAATAAACTGCATTGTATCATAAATGGCCATACCTGCAGTCACTGAACCACCTGGGCTATTAATATACAAGCTAATCTCCTTATCCGGATCTTGAGATTCCAGAAACAAGAGCTGAGCACATATTAAAGAGGCAACCGTGTCATTAACTTCAGTTCCAAGTAAAATAATTCTATCTTTTAATAGGCGTGAATATATGTCATAGGCACGCTCTGTGCGTCCTGTTGTTTCAATGACCATTGGTATATTCATTTTATTCTCCCACATTTTATGCTAATTTGTATATGTTTTTACATAGCCCCATCAAACTACTAGCCGCAGACAAAAAAATTTTGCCTGCGGTTAATGGTAAGACTATTCTAAAATTTGGCAAGACATTATTTTGGCATCAAGGCTAATAAATGCAAAATAAGTGCCACTTTGAAACCTAGGCACAAATTATTGCACAAAGGTTTTGACTTTTTTAAATTTTTTATTCTGCCTCAGAAGTATTTCCTGTTTTTTCATTATTTTCGCCATTTACAGTCACTTTTGTGGCTTGATCATAAATTAAATCCAAAGCCTTACCGGCTAAAATGCGTTCTCTTATTTCTTTTAACATTTCACTTTGGTAGATTTTTTGAACAACTTGATCAAATTCTTGTCCGGTTTCCATGGCAAGTTGCCTTGCATAAGCATGAACATCATCATGAAGCACTTCAATATTATTCTTTTCAGCAACTTTTAGTAAAAATATATGGGTTTTTGTGTCTTTTGGAGCAGCTTGCTCTGCTTTTGCGTGCATATCGGCCATGGCTTGAACCATAAGATCGGGAGCCATATTTTGTTTTCCCATTTGATGTCTGGCTTGCATCATAAAGTTAGAAATGGCCGCTTTTACCATGCTTTCTGGCAATGGAAATTCATATTTTTCTAGAATGTTACTTATAAGTTCATTTTGAGCCTTACTTTTTGCCACACGAGTTTTTTCATTTAAACTGTTTTGTGACATCATTTCCTTAAAGGCCTCAAGGCTTTCTAAACCAATTTTTTTGGCAAATTCATCGTCAAGAGGTGGAATATTTTGCTTTTGAATTTTATGAAGACGAACTTTTACTTCAATGGTTTTCCCTCTATATTCTTCATGAGGATAATCATCGGGGCAAACCATATTGCCATTTGCTTCTTCGCCTGGAAGTATGTTGCGTACAAGTGATTCAATTTCTTTATTTTTACTATCTTCATTGAGTTGCATTAAAAAGTTTTGCGCACTCATTCCGGCCACAGGGTTTCCATCTAAAGAACCTTCAACATCAACCAAGAGCACATCGCCAACCTCAGGATTACGAACTTCTTCAACATCTTCAAGTGAGGAATAATACTGCAATACAGCACGCATAGCCCCTTCAACTTCTTCATCACTAATACTTACTTCATCTACATTAACACTATATTCAGAAAAATCAGAAGGCAATTCTATTTTTGGAAACACTTCAAAAAAGCATGCACAAGCAAAACCCTCACCTCTTTTTAAGTCAGGTAAGTTTTCTTCATTTTCAAATTGTATTGAATTTACAGGAGAAATATTGTTTTCAGTTAAAGCATTTTGCAAGTTTTTATTAACTAAAACTTCCCTTGTGCGACTGTATACTTCTTCTTTAAAGCGTTTTTCGATAACATGAGTTGGAACTTTTCCCTTTCTAAAACCATCAAGCTTTAAATCACCTGCATATTCTTTGAGAGTTGCATTAATTGCTTTTGCAACATCATCTTCAGAAAAGTCAAAATTAATTTTGCAGGAAACTTCTGTGGGAAATTCAACATTATATGACATTCTTGGCTCCTTAGATTTCGGCCTCTTAGATGGACCTGTATGGAGCCATAGGCCGTATTATTTTAGTGGTACGAGAGAAGAGACTCGAACTCTTAAGGAATACTCCGCTGGATCCTAAGTCCAGTGCGTTTACCAATTCCGCCACTCTCGCCCAAATTCTTGTAACTAATTGCGTTACACAAAGACGTTTAATACAATTTATAAACTTTGGCAAGCAAATTTTTTAATAAAATGAAAAAATTAAAAAAAATTTTAAACATTGCTATTTTTTCGTAAATTTATGTCTAATCAAAGTGTTAGAACTTAATTACTTGGTGTACATTTTATATTTTTTTCTAATTGTAGTTTGTATCAACTTGAATTAATAAAAAGTTTTGTTTAAAGTTTCTCTAGACTTTTTTTAAAAGTTTCCCTAAAGCTTTATTTAGTTCTGCCGATAGATACTTTTGACGGCGAGATGGAATTGTAATTATAAAATTTAAAGACTGATTTATTTTGTTGTAATAAAATGAAACTTTGTTTATAATTCACAACTATCAATTTACAAAATTTAAGCTTTAATAAAACTTGGTGTTCGGTTTTTAGCGCCAACCCGAACACTGGGCAAAAACTATACAGTTTGAATTCAACAAGGTATAATACATTAACCATATAGTTGATTATCATTTGAATTCAAAATTTTTCTTGGGGGGAGGTTTTTTATGATAATAAAAAATAATGGCATGGATCCTTATAAAAATGCTTCTATGGAAAACATAGAAAGAGCAAATCGAAACAATAATAACCAAAAAGCTAATGCAACACAAAAAGCTCCACAAGATAGAGTGAGTTTATCAGATGATGCCAAACTTCGCACTCAAGCTTACTCAACGGCCATGAACAGTCCTGATGTTAGGAGTGAAAAAGTTTCCAAACTAAAAAATGATGTAAATAATGGAAGCTATACTCCAAACAGTATGAAGACAGCTAAAGCCATGGTTGATGATATGGTTTCTAATAAGGCTATGTATAAGCCATAAAAACAATAAAAATTAGTGTTATAAGCAGGTTTAGGCCTGCTTTTTTTATTTATTAAATGTAGAAAAAACCTGCCCTGCTAGCCACAGTTCCATGTATAAATGGCTATGAGAATTTGTTGCAGAATAATTTTAAAAGCATAATTTTAGCACATTCAATATATATACTTGTTTTTTATAGCAAAAAAGATGTTTGCAAAAAATATCAATTTTATTTATACTTTTCTGGCTTAAATTTGATTTAAGTCAATTTATTTTTTTTAAAATTTTTAGTTTTTATAATAAGAAATCTCTGCACAATTTATTGTGCGAGGTTTCAAACAGTTTTACAAAAATTAAATAACGTTTTAATTCATGAGAAACTTTGCCATAAAAAATAATTATGCAAAGTTCTCAATAAAGGATAATCAGTGGAAAAAGAACATAAAGTCCTCATTGCAAATCGTGGGGAAATTGCCGTTCGCATTATTCAGGCTTGCCAAAAATTGGGACTGAAGTTTGTGGCAGTTTTTACGGCAGAAGATGCCAAATCAGGTCATGTTAAATTGGCCAAAGAAAGCGGTGGAGCTAAGAGTTTATATAGAATATCTTCATATCATGACGCCAATGAATTATTGAGCATTGCCGATGCTTCAAATGCCACAGCCATTCACCCCGGCTATGGTTTTTTTGCCGAAGATTTTAGGTTTGCCCGTCGTGTAACTGAAAGGGATAATCGCCTTATTTTCCTCGGGCCTTCTTGGCGCATTATTAGGGAACTTGGTGATAAAATAAATACAAAACGCTTAGCCAGAAGTTTAAATATTCCCACTGTTCCAGGTTCTGATAAACCAATTTATGATGAAAGCGAAGCGGAAGATATTGCCCGCTCCCTCTTTGAATTTCAAGAAGATAAAGGTGTTGAAAAACCCTTGGTTTTGGTTAAAGCCTCAGCCGGAGGCGGCGGAATGGGCATTGAAGAAGTGTATGACATAGACCTCTTTCGCTCAACCTATCGCAGAATTAGAAACTATGCCATGCGTCAATTTAAAGATGATGGGGTTCTAATTGAGCAAAGAATAAAAAACTTCAACCATTTAGAAGTACAAATTCTTTGTGATCGCAGTGGTAAAAACCCTGTG
>CAYJHF010000019.1:0-19947 GCA_964369905.1 uncultured Mailhella sp.
GGGCAAAGCCCCCAAAAAATATTTATACAAGAATTTGGGGGCAAAGCCCCCAAAAAAAATTTATGCAAAAGTTTGGGGGCAAAGCCCCCAAGTTAGATTCATTTGTTTAATGACTGCCTGATTGTAGTTGTGCAATCAAGATATTTAGTCTTGAGGCCTGTTCTGCCAAGGCTGAAACAGCCTGAGAGGCTTCACCCATAGTTATTGACATATTGTTTGCACTGCCTGTTACTATAGCAAGATTTTGGCTTATTTCTTCTGAGGTTGAAGATTGTTCTTCAGCAGCTGTAGCAATAGCTCTAATTTGATCTGCAGAGCTATCCACGAGTTGTAGTATTTCTGCCAAGCTTGCGCCGGCCATGCGAGCTTGTTCGGTTGCTTCTGCAATGTTGCTTACTGAGTTATCAACATTTTGCATATTTGTTTCAACACTACTTTGTACGCTTTGAATAGCATTTCCTACTTCAACTGTGGCTTGCATGGTTTTTTCAGCTAATTTTCTTACTTCGTCTGCTACAACGGCAAAGCCTCGTCCGGCTTCTCCTGCTCTGGCAGCCTCAATGGCAGCATTTAGAGCTAAGAGGTTAGTTTGATCTGCTATATCTGAAATAACATTCATAATTGTATTAATTGATTCAGCGTCTTGTCCAAGCTGTTGCATATCATCTTTTAATTGTACGGCCTGTTGATTTACTCCGGCAATACTTAGCACAACAGATTCTACAATTTTTGCCCCACTATCAGCTCTCTGTCTTGCATCATTGGCTACTGTAGAGGCATTTCCGGCACTTCTGGCAACTTCTAAAACTGTGCTATTCATTTCTTCCATAGCCACGGCTGTGGTTTCCACTTGATTTAGTGAAGAAATAGTTGATTGTTCTGCTTGGTTGATTTGATTACTCAATTCATTTGATGTTTCTGCAACATTTTGAGCAATTTCTGTTGCATTTTGAGCAACTTCAATAATTGTTGCTTGTAGTTTCTTCTCATCGGTTACATCTAAAATTAACTGCATAATACTTAGCAATTTACCTTTATCATCAAGCATTGGCACAGCAAAATATTTAATAAATACAGTTCCGCCTTGTGGGTGAGCTATGGTTTCACCACGGGCTGGCTTTAGTGTTTGAATAGCTTTTAATAGAGCATCATGTTCTGTTCCACTATCTTCTCTATTCATAATTTGTTTGCAAGTTTTACCGTTAAAGGCATTACCACAAGCAGAGCGTCCTGCAGCATTGAGATAGTG
The DNA here is from genome assembly GCA_964369905.1 of uncultured Mailhella sp. Lineage (GTDB taxonomy): Bacteria > Desulfobacterota > Desulfovibrionia > Desulfovibrionales > Desulfovibrionaceae > Taurinivorans. The sequence goes on from CAYJHF010000019.1 coordinate 1,250, forward strand.
TACTTGTTGTTTGGCATCAAGCATAACAACAGCAGATGGAACATTTTCAATAATAGCAAGATAGCTATCAATAATTTTATTTGTTCCTTCCATAATTGTTTTAAATTCACCTTTGAATTTTCCTAAATCACCTTTAGTAGCAATACTTCCAGTTGATATACTTTGCCCAAGTGAACCATATTCATCTACAATATCATTCAAAGTGTTCGGAATGGTTCTTAGAGCATCGGCAAGTTGTCCAAATTCATCTTGTTGATTGAGATCCATTTTATAAGAAAGGTTGCCATTGGCTATTTCCTTTGCAAAACTAACACAACGTGCAATTGGTGATGTTACTTGCCTTGTTAAGAAAATACTTATTATAAAAGTAAGAGCTATCATAGCAATCAAAATATATTCAAAAAACTCTTCACTTGCCTCTAAAGAAGCTATATTTTCATTTGCTGTTGCATCGGCAATTTTAGTCAGAGCTGCTGCACTTGTTGCAACTTTGGCAAGTAAATCCTGATACACTGTAGCTCTGTTTCCACTTACTTTATTTTCTGTTTCCCAAATTGCTATGGCATTTTTTATGGCGGTAAAATAATTTTCCATATTAAGGTTAAGTTCTTCAGAAATTTCCATTATTTCTTGGTAAGGAATTTCAGATTGTAAACCCTTTGTAACAGAAAAACGCTGAAGTAATCTATCTAATAGCTCTCTACCTCTTGCAACGTCTTTTTCTTCAAAGGCAACTGCAATTTCAACTCGAAATTCATTAAAATCTCTTATAAAATCGATAGTTTCAGCCTCAAGTACTGATAATTTTTCAATATTTTCCATACGAGAAAAGCTAATAGAATTTTTCATGCCCTCAATAATAGATTTTAGATAAGCATCTGCACTTTCAATACTCAATGAGGCTTTGCCATTTACCTCAAGCCAATTTGCTTGAGTAATTTTTCTTGAGTCATAGGTTCCAACTACAAGGCTTTCGTATTGATCTAAAATAGGAGAAAACTCATTAATAAATGTATTTATATGCGAAACTTTTGGATTATTAGCATTGGCATTTATAAGACTGATTAGCTCTGTTTCTGAATCATTAACTTTATTGAGAACAGCGTTAACTCCCTCATAGTGTTCTTCACTTGATGATTCAAGAAATGCTACCATGCGATAACCAACAGCAGAAACATCTGCAGAAAGATTTTTGTAAATCGATAGTTCTTTAATATAGATAGACTCAAGTGTATCCGCACCCTCAGTAGCAGAATTCATTGCAGAAATTCCAACATACCCAAGAATAGCAAGAAGAAAAGTAATTATTCCAAAACCAAAAGCTAGTTTTAGTGAAATACGCAAATTCTTCATAAAGTTCTCTCCTAGATGTTTCTAAAAATTTTATTATCCGTAAATTTTTTTTACGCCTAAAAAATTAAATTTGCAATAGGCTAAAATCAGCCAATTTTTGAATTCTAAAATTAATTGCAAATAACATATTAATTCTATTGGTTTTTATTTTTTGATCATCAGCCATAACCATTACATTTTCAAAAAAAGTATCAATATACGGACGTAAAGTTGTCACATAGCCCATTAGAGCAGTAAAATTATTTTGTGCATAGGATTTATCAAAATTATTTACAAAGAGTTCCAAAGCCTTAGAAAGTTCCAGCTCATAATTTGACTCAAAAAGAGTAGGATTAATTACACCATCAGATGTAATTTTATTTTTGCCAATAATATTATATATCCTTTTTATAGTTTGAGCATTTTGAATAAAATCATCTTGCTTTATAGCAGTTTCTAGAGCTTCTAGGCGTTTTGCCGAACTCCAAACAAAATTTGCAAGGCTTTGTCCTGATAAATCTTTTGCACTAATAATGGATTCAGCCACCAAGGTTTCGGAACCATTGCTTACAAAAAGATTTTTGAGGCGGGAAGCGCAAAACTCTTGAAGCTTTATAAGGCTTTCTTCCTTACTAAATTTCCATTTTATATTGGGAGAATATAAGGAATAGGCTTTTTCAAATAGCTCGGAAAGTTCAATATTATAACCAAAGTGAATTAATATTCTTGCAATACCAAGGGAAGCTCGGCGAAGCGCATAAGGATCAGCTGTTCCGGTAGGAATATTGCCAAGCCCAAAGCAACCTACTAAAGTGTCGGCTTTATCAGCCAAAGAAAGGCAAGCACCAAAACTTGTACTTGGCAAAGGACTATCCGGACCACTTGGCAAATATTGCTCTTCAATAGCCCTTGCAAACTCTGTAGAAAAACCAGCTTTGTTTGCATAAATTCCGCCCATAATACCTTGTAGTGTGTCAAACTCGCCCACCATTTTAGACATTAAATCAGCTTTAGAATAAAGCCCAATTTGCTTGGCCAATTCCACAGCATTTTTGCCTTCTTCTGATTTGATTTGTAACTTCTCAGCAAGCCATGCGCATAGCTCGGCAATACGACGACTTTTATCACCCATAGAACCTAAGGGGCCTAAAAAAATAACTTTATCTAAACGCTCAATCCAGCTGGAAAAGCCATCTTTTAAATCCTCCTTCCAGTAAAAACGAGCATCTTCAAGGCGAGCTTTTAAAACTTTTTCCCAACCTTTTTGCACAACTTCCCTATCTATAGGTTCAACATTTAAAACTGTTAAAAAATTTGGTAACAGGTTTTTATTATGGTCTGCAAGGCCAAAGCATTTTTGGTGATGCTCCATACTGGTTAACAAAACCTCCTTGGGAAGCTCTAAGAAATCTTGATCAAAACTACCGATTAATGGCACAGGATTTTCCACCAAGCCTTGAACTTCGTTCAACAAACTGTCCTTCCATAATATCTCTGCATTAAAACTTTTTGCAAGTTTATTTCCTTCTGCAATAATCATTTCACGTCTTTTTTGCCCATCGCAAACTATTTGACTTTTTTCAAGCAATGTCTTTTCCAAGTCATCTGCGTGCTCTATGGTAAAAGGTCCAATGCCGTGAATACGATGCCCAAAGGTTTTGTTAGATGAGCTAATCCCACCAACGCTAAACTCAATCAAGTTTGAATTAAGCAAAGCTAAAATCCAGTGCATTGGTCTAGCATAAGCAAAACTACTACTCCCCCAACGCATTTTCTTAGGAAATGGTAAGGAAGAAATAATTATCGGACAAATTTCAGCCAAAAGCTCAGTGCTTGACTTACCGCCAAGTTGCTTTTGCACTGCAATATACTCACCTTTTTCATTTTTTACCCGAAAAACAGTTTCTGCTGTGGCATTTTGGCTTTTAATAAAGCCAAGTCCTGCTTTTGTAAGATTGTTATCTGTATCATAAGCAATACCAACAGCAGGTCCAAGCACAGTTTCTTCACTTTTGGGCTGAAACTGTGCAAGTCCATAAATATGTAAAATTGAACGCCTTGGGGTTGAAAAGGATACAATATTTTCAAAGCTAAAATTCTCTTCCTTTAGTTTTTCACTAAAACGTGAAGTTAATTCTTTTTCAACTGAATTTAAAAAGCGAGCAGGCAACTCCTCAGTTCCAATTTCTAAAGTAAAGTTATTCATAAATATAACCCTCAGTTATTTATTCTGTTATTTTTCATAATGTTAATAATTCTAATTTTTGCAAGAAACTTTCTTATAAAAACTATTACGCATAGCTCTATTTTTTAGGAATTAAAGGATAACCTAAAACTTCTCTTTGTTCCACATAAAGTTTAGCAATACCTGAGGCTAAAGCTCTTACTCTACCAATATAACCAGCTCTCTCTGTAATTGAAATGGCATTTCTGGCATCAAGTAAATTAAAAGTGTGAGAGCATTTTAAGCAATAATCATAAGCTGGAAAAGGAAGTTTTAATTCTATTAAGTGCTTACATTCAGCTTCAAAATCATTAAAGTGTTGCAAGTGCATATCAGCATTGCTTTCCTCAAAATTATAACGAGATTGTTCCACTTCATTTTGATGATAAATTTGCCCATAGGTAACTTCATCATTCCACATAATATCATAAACTGAATTCTTGCTCTGCAAATACATGGTCAACCTTTCAAGACCATAGGTAATTTCCGCGGTTATGGGATTTAAGTCAATACCGCCTACTTGTTGAAAATAAGTAAATTGGGTAACTTCCATACCATTTAACCAAACTTCCCAACCAAGACCCCAAGCTCCTAAAGTTGGTGATTCCCAGTCATCTTCCACAAACCTTATGTCATGTTTAGCAGGATCTAGGCCGAGGGCACGCAAACTATCTAAATATAATTCCTGAATATTGGGTGGAGAAGGCTTCATAACTGTTTGAAACTGAAAGTAGTGTTGCAATCTATTAGGATTATCGCCATAACGCCCATCAGTGGGACGTCTTGAGGGTTCAACATAGGCGGCATTCCATGGTTCAGGGCCTAAAACCCTTAAAGTTGTGGAGGGATTAAAAGTTCCGGCTCCACATTCAATATCCATGGGCTGGACAATCACACAATTTTGTTTGGCCCAAAAATGTTGCAATGTCAAAATAACATTTTGAAAAGTCATACCATTCTCCTGATTATAATTATACAAATTAATTACGTTTAAATCTGCCATCTGCCCATTCAACACCAAGATGATAGCGCACCAAAGCATCAATAATTTTAGTGACTTCTCTCCAAATCTCAGCACTTACTTGAAAGTTTCCCCAAAGTGTAGGGCAATTGCTTTGCACCTCTTGCAATATTTCAAGGCTATCTTTATTGGCTGTTAAAGAAATTATTCCCAAAGGCTTACAGTGCTTACATACAAAATACCCATCACTGACCAAAAAATAACTGCCAAAACTCAATTTTTGTCCGCAAGAACTACAGTTGGATAAATTGAGAGCATAGCCTGATTCTGTGGCCATTCTATAGCGAAATAATTGGGGAAAAATTGGATTAAACTTATTACTTAAACCCATTTCATCTAGCGTATCAATGAGGAATATAAAGGATTTTGTAATTTCAAAAATTTTTTTGGACTCGGTGGGATTTACGCCTAAAGCTTCCAAAAAGTTAATGCAATTGGCAACTAAACCTTGCTTTTGCCAGTCACGCCTGATGGTAGAATAACTTTCCAAAAGTGAAGTTTCTTGTAAATTTAAAAATTGCCCATCTTTTGAAGAGCTTATCTTTGAAATCACATAATTATAAGAATCAAGACAACCGGTGAAGCGTCGCCTGCTACGGCTTGCTCCAAAAGCAAAAGCAGTTAAAATTCCATGATTGGGAGTAAGCATTTTTACCCACATATCATTTTCACGAAATTTTCCTGTTCGTAAAATTAAACTACTTTCTGTCAGCTCCACCTAACTCACCTTGCCAATTAAGTTTATAGTAAAAAACACATTTTTATGATTTCGTCCACAAACTAATCTATTTGCATTGCTCTTTTCATGGCTACAGTTCCCGTTCTGGCAATTTCTTTAATGCCAAAACGTGTCAATAAGTTAATTATTGCTTGCAGTTTATCATGAGTTCCTGTGGCCTCAATGGTAAATTCATTATTGCTTATATCAACAACTTTACAACGGAAAATATCAACTATTCTAAGAATTTCTTCCCTTTTATTTTCTTCAGCATTAACTTTTAATAACATCATTTCTCTATCAACGTGTTGATGAAATTTAAAATCAACAACCTTAATTACAATGACAAGTTTACGCAATTGTTTAATTATTTGCTCAATAATTTGTTCATCACCGTGGGCTGTAACAGTCATAAGTGAAACACCTTCTTCAAGTGTTTTGCCCACATTTAGAGATTCAATATTAAAACCTCTGCCACTAAAAAGACCAGCCACTCGAGAAAGAACACCAGGTTCATCTTCTACTAATATAGACAGTACACGACGCATGAATATATCTCCTAAAATTATGCAATAATTATAATTTATTAAACCAACAGCATATCATCAAGGGCTGCCCCTGCCGGCACCATGGGGTAAACATTTTCTTCTCGCTCAATGATTACATCAATTACAGCAGCCTGAGGAGAATTTAATGCTTGTGGCAAAAGCTTCTCCAAATCTTCTTCAGTTTTAATGCGATAACCTTCTGCTCCGTAAGCTTCTGCCAATTTTACAAAATCGGGCTGCTCTAGCATATCAGTATGGCTATAATTTTTTTCATAGAAAAATTCTTGCCATTGCCTTACCATACCCAAATAACTATTATTTAAAATAAGAATTTTAATCGGTAATTTATTGGCCACAGCAGTCATAAGTTCTTGAATATTCATTTGAATTGAACCATCTCCTGCCACACAAATAACTTTTTTATCAGGGTAGGCAAATTGAGCACCAATGGCCGCCGGAAGCCCATAACCCATAGTTCCAAGTCCACCTGAAGTTATTAGAGTGCGCGGTTCATGGTAAGCTAAAAATTGAGCTGCCCACATTTGGTTTTGGCCCACTTCTGTGGTAATTATATAATTATCTTGAACAATTTTATTTACTAACTCCAAGACTCTTTGTGGCTTTAAATTATTTTGACTCTTATTGTAACAAAGAGGATAGGATTTTTTCCACTGCATTAGCTTATCAAGCCATTCTTTATGATCCACATAAAAATCTATGTTTTTACCTTCAGCTCGCTCTTTGAGCACTTCAAAAAGCTCAGCCAGAGCAGGCAAACAATTGCCTACCACCGGAACATCTACTTGAACATTTTTTCTAATGGAGGTTGGATCCACATCAATATGCACAATTTTAGCTTTTTTCCCAAATGTATCAAGTTTGCCTGTTACTCTATCATCAAATCTTGCACCAATGGCAATAATAAGGTCAGCATCGCTAACAGCCTTATTGGCAGAATAAGTGCCGTGCATACCAAGCATACCTAGGAAAAGTTCATCTGTGGTAGAAATAGATCCAAGTCCCATTAATGTGCAAGTGGTTGGAATGTGGTATTTATGAGAAAATTCTCTTAGCAAGTCTGAACAGTTGGCAGAAATAACTCCCCCACCTGCTAAAATTATCGGAGATTTTGATTTTATAATAAAGTCAGCTGCCCTGCGTATTTGATTGATATTTGGGCGAAAAGTTGGGTTATAACTACGCATTTTGACTTCATCAATCCACTTAAAGTCTATTTTCTTGGTCATTAAATCCTTAGGAAAATCCACAAGTACAGGGCCTGGACGTCCTGAGCGTGCTAGATGAAAAGCCTCACGCATAATACGAGGTAATTGTTTTAAATCTTTTACTAAATAATTATGTTTAGTACAGGGACGAGTAATTCCAACTATGTCAACCTCTTGGAAAGCGTCGTTCCCAATAAGATGAGTGTGAACTTGGCCTGTGATTAAAACCATGGGTATGGAATCTGAGTAGGCAGTTGCAAGTCCTGTTACAGTATTGGTTGCTCCCGGGCCACTTGTGGCTAAGCATACTCCAACCTTACCTGAAGCTCTGGCATAACCATCCGCCGCATGGGCTGCACCTTGCTCGTGGCGCACCAGAATATGCTGTATTTCTGGGTGATTTTTCATTTCATGATATAAATCAATAACAGCGCCGCCGGGATAACCAAAGATTAAATCAACATTTTCCCGCTTTAGGCACTCAAATAATATTCTTGCACCAGTCATTTCCATAGTTTTGCCCTTTATTTAAAAATTAAATCGTTTTACTATTGTGGCTCTAAAGTAATTCGAATTGTAAAATCTTGCAAAAGAGTTTTACAGTAGAGGCACACCGGCTTTATATACCTCTTTTTGGCCACCGGAAGTGAATTTCGACTCACTCTGTATCGTGCAATTTATCCTATACCTAGATTGCCTTTCAGTCAAACTAAAAGGTATAGAAAATTAAATGAAAAAAACCTGTTAATTCAACAGGTTTATATAACATGGTTGCATAGTGAAATTATTTATTTTAAAAAAGCTATTTTTTTTGTTTTTTTTCACTTTTAGGTTTGCTTTCTTGATTTAAATATAGCTCGATCAAACCCTCGGGAGGATTGATATATACTTTTTTATTGTTTAAATCATAAGAATTAACAAATTCTGCAACAGCAGGAAAAAGAATTTCTTTTTGCTCTTTGTTTTTAATTACCCATAATTCTTGTCCTGCCGGGAAAATTATATCTTCAATTATTCCAAGCTCACTCTCTTCATCCACAGAATTTTTTGAACTTAAAAGTTGCTCTTCCAAGGAAATATCAGAGTTTGGTTGCAAAACAACCGTAATACCTAGTAAATGATGTAAGTATGGGCTACTATTGTCAAAATAGTCACTTGAATTTTCTAAATCATCAGATTCATAACTTAACAAACTTTCATCAATCACAATAAAGTGATTTCTCAAAAATTCTGCCTCTGTGCGAGAATTAACTTCTTTAAATTTTATAGTAATAAAGCTACCTCGTTCTCTCCATGACGTTATATTTACCACCTTGGGTGCACCACTCTCAGTCTTGATATATATCTGATTATTATCAAGATATTCTAAAGAGTCCGCAAAATATTCTATATTAACGTCACCTAAAATACCATGGGGTTTTGTAACCCTTCCTATTTTAACGAAAGAACGAGGTAATGACATTTTACTCTAAAATTTCCAACACAATACGTTTACGTGCCTTGGCAGAAACTGCCCCTAATAGAGTACGAATTGCTCTAGCTGTACGACCTTGCTTTCCAATAACCTTACCAAGATCTTCCTTGGCAACTGAAAGTTCAAGCACAGAAGTTTGTTCTCCTTCGATTTCTCGTACTTTTACCTCGTTAGGATTGTCCACTAATGACTTAGTAATGTATTCAACAAGTTCTTTTTGCATAACTTCCTCTCGAATATGTAGTTTTCCCAAAAGTAAGTTGGTGGTATAACGCCGCTGACGAAAAATGTGCAGAGGTTTTTATTAACATCTGATTGCCAAGACAGTTAAAGTATGTAAAAAAACATAAAGAAACAAAGCCCATAAAAAAGCAAGAAAATAAAAAATCCACACAGTCATTATAATTAATTAATACACCAAAAATGATTTATAGTCAATATTATATTTAATAATTAAATTATTAAAAAAAACACTTATTTTAAGCAAAATTATTTACTAATAGCGTATATCACAAGGAAATTACAAAAAAAGCTTAATGGTCATCAAACCAAGAAAATAAATTTGCCAAAATTTATCTCAAGCAACCTCTTGTGCCAAATTCCTTTAGTTTATCGTATAAAAAATTTTCAAGACAAATGTTTTCAGCTTTAGAAAGTGTTTTTTTATTTAGTTTAAACTGTTCTATAACTCCATCTTGCTTTAATTTACAATTTAAAGTTTCCAGTGGAATTTCTGCCCTGGCCATAACTTTATGCCCACCGGCTGATCCGTATTCGCCAAAAGCTTTTTGGGCCAACATACCCAAGTTTACATTGCTACCTCTAAATATACATACAGCACATTTATTATAAACACCAGTTACAACAATGTACCTAAGTCCATGGATTTTTAGAAAGAAATCTGCAATTACAACCAATATATCAGGGCTGTCCACATTGGACAAATAGGCAAAGTGCCCAAGACCACAAGGCCGAAATGTGTCAAAAGCTCTACTAAAATACGGAAGCCATTGGGGTAAATATTCACTCTTAGTAATTCTAAGCAGTAAATTCTGATCAGCATACCTGCTAAGATAGTGATATGCCCTCAAATCGATTTCTGTGCATTGCCGTCCAAACACCCCTGTGTCCGTCCTAATACCATACTGCAAGGCTGTGGCCAAAATTTTACTCGGTTTTATTTTGGCATTATATAGGTATTCGGTTAACATGGTGGCTGTTGCCCCATAATCGGGCCTAATATCTAAAAATTTACTATCATTTTTGAACAGTAAGCTTTCTTCATTGGAGTTTTTTATTAATAAGGGGTGATGATCAATAATAATTGAAAAATCAATTTCTGAAAAAATAGGGCTGTGATGAGCCTGAGAATCCACCAGAGCAAATTTATTAAATTTTGTTAAAAATTTATCATTCCACATATGAATGCTCGTTCTAAGATTTCGCAACATGGACAAATTATCAGGGCGTGTAATTGCATTTATTCTAAATATTTCAATATTTTTTACTTTTTTATTCATTAGGCGCTTCAAGGCCATAGCACTACTTATGGCATCTGGATCGGCATTAATCAAAATTGCCCAACTATCAGTTTTAACAAGAAGACTTTCAATATATTCTAAATTTTGTGTTAGTGTTCTAAAATATGCCATGATACTCCTCAATTTTATTACATAAGTACGAAATAATGAAATTACTAGAATATTTTAACATTATTTCTTACTCCATAATTTCTTTTTCTAGTTTATCTTCTTTAATAATTTCTTTGGAATATAAAAAATATAAAGTAATAAAAATTATATTAAATATAATAAATACATATAACGATGATCTCATAGTACTTAAAAATAAATCAGCATTTTGCGGTGTAACAACCTCATTACCAAGGTAATAGCTAGTCATAAATGAAATCATTGCTTGTCCAAAAAGCACCCCTGAAATCCGAAAAGTTCCAATTAGTCCTGTAGTTGCACCAATTTCCCCATAGTCCACACCTCTCAAAAGAGAAACTGCACAAGGAGCTGCAAAAAGTGCAACCGAAATACCTGTCATAAATAAGGCTAAACCAATATAGATTAAACTTGTATCAACCTCAATAAGAGACATTGCCAAAAGGCTACAACCTGTTAGAACCAATCCGATTATTACTATAAATTCAGGATGGATTTTATCGGAAAGTGCCCCTGTTATGGGTGTTGTAATAAATTGTGGCACTGAATTGCAAAGAAAAAATGCTCCGGCTACAAGGGGAGTATAACCTCTAACTTGCTGAAAATATATTGATAAAAAATATACTACCGAAGCAGTTGAGGCAAAATTTGCAAGGGTAGCTAAAAGGCCAAGGCGTAAATTTTTGAGCCGTCTAAAATTAGCAAAATTTATAATGGGACTAGCTACTTTGTTCTCCCATTTGACAAATAAATACAAAAATACTATGCCAGCCGGTAATAATATAACTATTATAGGGTAAAGGCTAAAAAGACCTGCAGCAAGAGAAATAAATCCAAGGCCAAGGGCAAATAATACGCAACCAATCAGATCAAATTTCTCAGCCTCGTGTGGCTCTGAAGAAACTTTAACTGTTATATTTGCCAAAAAAACTGTTGCAATACAAAAAAAGAAAAGGCTTAAAAAGAAAATTCTCCAACCTAAAAATGTGCTCATTGTTCCCGCAATTACAGGAGCAAGCGACATACCAAGATAAGCACTGCCCATCATAAATCCCATAATAGCTCCCCTTTTATTAATGGGATTAATCTTGACTGCAATTGCTGTACTACAAGTGACAATAAAGGCAGTTCCAACCCCCTGTAAAAAGCGATAAATGGTAATTATGATAAAATCTTCAGCAATATATAAGCCAAAAAGTGTAAGTATCGTAAATATATATCCTAAATTTAGCATCTTTTTCATGCCAAATAAATCCCCTAGTTTACCGCTAATTGCTCCAAAAAGGGATTGGGCAAAACCAAATAATATTACAACAAAGGAAATACTACTGGCCGAAGCGCTCATTTCAATGGCTATGGTGGGTAAAATGTTATTCATACCAAGATACAAAAATGGAGAAATAAAGGCAGAAACCCAAAGTGTTGCATTGGCTAAAAAAAGATTTGGTGCTTGATTGTTTTCTTGGCTCATTTATCTTCTCAGTAAGTTTATTATTAAATTAAGTTGATGTATTTTTTAGTATTATTTTAGTTTTGTCTAGATTTTTATTTTTTTAAAAAATCTTAAAAGTAAGATTATTGCTCCAATAAAGCAAATTAAAGCAAAAGCAAAAAAACTTAATTCTAAAGACTCTAAAAATTGTGCAATATTTTCTCTAACCAATCCATTTCCCATTTTTTTGGCAAGAATAATCAAAATCAAACTATAGCTAAGTATAGCACCCAAATTTCTAATGGTTCCGGTTAGCCCACTGGCCACAGAAATATTTCTCTTATCCACATTTGTTAAAGTATAATTAACACTCGGAGCATTGGTCAAGCCAAATCCTAGCCCTAAAAGCATTGAGAATAAAATAATATAGCTTTGTGTTGTTGCCATATTCAGTTTTGACAAGGCAAAAATACTAATTCCGCTAATGGCCATACCAATTGAAATAATCAACACATCATTATATTTATCAGCTAATTTTCCTCCTAATGGGGAGCTAGCAATAAGAATAATATTCGGTATTATTAAATAATAACTTGAAAGAATTGGTGAAAAACCTTTCACATCTTGAAAATAAATACTTATAAAATAGTTTAAACCTAAAATTGAACTATAATTGACTAACATTAAAAAAAGACCAAAAAGAAAATTTTCTTGAAAAACTAATGCCTTAAAATCAATGAGTGGTGATTTAATGTGAAATTGTTTATAGACGAATAAAGCTAAAATAAACAAGCTAAGCACTAATAACAACTTAGAATAAAAAAACAAATGCAAAGAGCCTACACTAAAAATAAATAGCCCCAAGCCAAGGCTAAATAAGAATGCTCCAAGCACATCAAAGCTTTCACCAAGAGCTACTCTTTCATTGAATTTAGCATCTTTTAATACCAGTTGTAAAAATCCAATGGCAAAAATTCCTGGAATTATAAACAAGGCAAAAGCGTGACGCCAAGATAAAAAATCTATAATATAAGCAAAAATTACAGGTCCAAGGGCTAAACCTAAAAATACAGCTGAAATTAAAATACCAATCACTTGTCCCCTTTGCTTAGCCGGTGCAACCAATAAACCAATAACCAAACAACAACAAGAAAGCATAGCTGAAGCCATTCCTTGAAACAATCGCAATACTAATAAGATACTAATATTTGTTACAAAAGCAGTTAAAAATGTGGATAAGAAAAACACAGTGGCGCTAGCTATCATTACCCTTTTTGGGCCTAAAAAATCGTTAAATCTTCCGCCTAACACACTAAAGACTGCTTGCCCCAAAATAAATAAAAGGGCAATTAACGAAAGCTCAACAGCCGAAGCACTTAAATCCTTGCCAAAAATAGGCAAAAGCACAATAACTGCCGAATTTAGGAAAGGCCCAAAAATACTTGCAAGCCACAAAGAAAAAATAATTAATCGATAACTCTTTGACTCAGTATTCATCTAATCTAAGACCTCATCTGCAAAATTATTTTTTCGTGATAAGCCATTAATATTCCAAATTTTATTCTTATAAATCTATATATTAGGATTTTAATCCATAAATGGTGTACCGGTTGCCAATAAGGCTTCATGAATAAGATTTTTCATTTTTTTTGCAATGGGTCCCGGACGTCCACCTGCAATAGCGCGCCCCTCATAATGAGTAATAGCCACACATTCAGGCCCTGTGCCCAGAATAAATATTTCCTTTGCATTATACAGTTCGTGCTCAGTTAGGTCTCTATTATCCACAGGCATAAACTCACGAGCCAATGATAAAGCCAAGAGAGCTGTGGTTCCAGGCAGAGCATGCCTAAAGTGAGGAAGAGTGAAAACTCCATTCTTATCAACTAATCCCACATTTGCAATGGCAGCTTCAGCCAAATAACCGTTGTAATCAAAACAAATACTAACATCAACACCACGTTCCTCAGCTTCTTGAGCCATAAATACATTTGGTAGATAGTTGGTAGATTTAATTTGAGCCATAAAAGCACTTTTAGCCGGAATTTTACTGCGACAAGCGGTTAAACCTTTTTCCCAAAAACTTGAAGGTAATGGATTTAATTTGGAAGCAACACAGTAAAAACTTGCCTTTGGACATTCTTTTGGGGTAATTCCAAGCCCGCCTTCACCTCGCCCCATGAGCAGTTTTAAAGAGCCATGTGGTTGCCCTCCAGCCCTTGCAACAGCAATAATAACTTCCCGTAAATCTTCCCAAGAAAGTGGAGAAATAAGTTTTAGAGTTTCTGCAGAACGTCTTAATCTTTGAATATGAGCATCAAGTTCTAAAATCTTTCCATCAGCCATATTTATTGATTCAAAAATACCATCTCCGCGGTGCACCAAGTGATCATCTAAAGGAACTAATAAGTGGCGAACATCTTTACATATTGCACCTATTCGATGCTCATAAAATGCTGTAACCATGCTTGAGCTAGCTCTTGGTAAGGCCAATACACGTTCCTGCCAACACTCTGAATTAATAATTTCTATCTTCATAGCTTTATCTCATAAAATAATTTGTTTTTTAGTAATTTTAGACGGAACTACTATATACACTGTTTAACAACTAGCATATTCTAATTATAATAGCCATTTAAATTTACTATACTTAAAAGTTATTTTTACTATAATCAGCTAAAATATAATTCTTTTTAATTAATTACAATGCAAGCTTTACATTGTAAAATTTATCAAATATAAAATCTATGCACAATTATTCTTTTTATAAAAAATAATTTAAACCTATGCTTATTAAATCTTAATAAAGTTTATATTCAGAGTTAAAAGTTTTTGGTAATAACCTAGTCCAAAAAACAAATAAAGGCTTGACTATGCAATACTTACACGAACGTCCCAATTGGGATAGAAAGAAAATTTTATTAATTCGCCTTGACAGACTAGGTGATTTAATTGTTAGCACGCCAACAATGCAGGCCATAAAAAAAACCTTCCCAAATTCAAAGCTTGATTTACTTGCTTCGAACATGAACTGTGCTTTATTAAAATATTGTGATTATCTTGACTATACATATATTTATAATAAAAAAAAGCCACTTGAAGCATTAAAACTGCTTTTTAAACTTAGAAAAGAAAAATATGATGTTATCATTTGCTTAGCTCCTCATTCAAAATCATGTAATTTTTTCACAAAATATATTAGTGCACCCATCAAATTAGCATTTTTTGAACCTCCCACGAAGTTTCAAAATACTTATACTTACTCAGCTCCAAAAAGCACTAAAAATCATTTAATGGAAGAATATCAAGATAATGCAAAAAAAATGGGTTTTGAAAGCCCTGGACTTAAACCTATTATAAATGTTCCGACAAAAACTTATGAAGAAATCAATGCTAAGTTTCCAAAAAATACAGAAAAAATGAGAATTACCATCTCAGTCGGCAATATAAAGCGCCCACACAAAAGATGGCCTGCACAAAAATATGCACAAGTAATACAATATCTTAATGAAAAATATAATCAAAACGAGCACAAACTGGAAATATATGTAATGTCAGGAGTAAGCGATTTGGCAATTATGGAAGAGTTTAAGGAAGTTCCACAAAATTATTTTACCCTCTATGTGGGTAAAGATATAGCACAAAGTGCTGCCTTTATAGAAAATTGTGACTTATTTATATGCACATCTTCAGGCCCAAGCCATATTGCTGCCTCAACAAAATGTCCTATTCTTTCAATTATTAGCCCATATATGTATAAGGTGTGGCGTCCATTAAGGGAAAATGATCAGCACATTGTTAACAAGCCCATTCAAAATATAGAAGTTGCAGAAGTGATCCAAAAAATTGAAGACTATATTAGAGCATATTTTAGTCGATGCTGAAAAATATAATATATATTAATAATGATAAACCAACAAAAAGCCTTGATAAAATTGTATTTACCAAGGCTTTTTTGATTACAAGTTAGTCGATGCTGAAAAGTGTAATAACTATTTATAAATAAAAATGTTTTTATTAAAATAAGGCTAAAACTTTTGCAAGGAATAAGCACGGAACGTGCAATTTATCAGCAAAAGTTTGGTGCAAAAAAAAATTTCAGCAGAGGCTAATCAAAGCTGTAAGCAAAGTCGTCAGCTTTACGTGCCGTAAAGTGAACCACAATTCACTTGTGGCGTCCACAACGTGGCACTTGGAGGCAACGTGCCTTTACTGAAAAACACAAAAATTGTGTTTTTCAGTGTGGACTATGTTTAAAAATTTATTCAAAGTTTTTATGCTATTTCTCCAAAACCTCGGATAATTTACCAATCAATTCAGATAAATCACGCCCTTGCACGGACAAAATCGAAACAATATTTGTTGATTCTGCCATATTTTCAGCTGTTTCATTGGCAAGTATATTAACATCAACCAAAATTTCTTTGATTTGAGCATTTTTTTCCACTTGCCCATTACTTGCTGAGGCAATGGAGGAAGAATTTTCCACTGTCTTATCAACCATTTCAACAATATTTTGGAAAACTGTGCCGGTATTGTGCACAAGATTTGTGGCTTCATCAATGGATTTTGTAGAATTATCAACTAAAGCTACATTCTCAGAAACACTTTCTTGAATGGTAATAATTGCTCTTTTAACTTCCTCGGTTGAACCCATGGTTTTTTCAGCAAGCTTTCTTACTTCGTCAGCAACAACAGCAAAACCTCTACCTGCTTCACCTGCACGAGCTGCTTCAATGGCTGCATTTAGAGCTAGTAAGTTTGTTTGGTCTGCAATGTCAGAAATTGCTGTAATAACATTACTTATGGCGTCTGTATCTTCGTTTAGTTTAAACATACCATCACGCACTTTATGTGATTGTTCTTGTACATTGCTAATACTGTTGATGGCTTCTTGCACAACTTTAGCCCCATTACTTGCTTCATTTTTAGCTATAATTGAAACTTCTGAAGCCTCACTCGCTTTATTTGCTGTATCTCTGGTGATTGAATCCACATCTTCCATAGTGCTGTTAGCAAAGCTTACTTTTTCTTCTTGTATACTTGCACTTCTTTGAGAATTTTCAGCCTGTTTGGATAGATCATCAATTTTAGTTGAAATTCCAAAAGTAATATCTCTTGCAGATTCTACAACTCCAAGAATAGTTTTCTCAACAGCTTTAAATTTTGTTACATCGGTAATAATCATTAAAACTGATTCAATTTTGCGTTCAGCACTTAGTACAGGAATAAGGCTATACTCAATATCTGAAGAAAAAATATTTGTTTCTGCTTGTATTTTTTCCTTTGAATGTAAAACTTTTTCAAAAGTTTTTTTGTCTTGCTCAGAAAAATTAAAAACAGAAAATATATTCTTACCCAAGACTTCACTACCAAAGTTGCGTGAAGCAAAGTGAGAGGTGGAAGTATTTACATATTTTATTGCTAAGTCTTTATCAAAAATAATAAGTGGAAGAGGTATATTATCCAAGGTTAAGGAATATCTGTCTAAAACGAAATTTGTTCTGTTAACAATTGTAGCAAAATCAAATTGATATTGCTTTGCGTCCACCCTTGAATTTAGCTCACCTTGCCCAATAATTTCTTCCAATCCTTGATATTCATTAGAAATTTTCTTTAAAACATCAGGTATGGCCATAAGAGATTTTGAAAGAACTCCTATTTCATCACTTGATTTAATCGATAGTATTCCGTCTAATTTTCCTTTTGAAATGTCTTCAGCTATTTTGGAAGCTTCTGCTATTTGCTTTGTAAAATGCCTAATAATGATAAACATTAAAAGTGCAACAAAACAAGCCACAAAGAAAGCAATCATAATACTTTGATTTCTAATTTCAATACTTGACTGCTCAAGCTCCACAATATCAGAAATATTTATAACTTTCCAACCCGGTTCATCAATATTTGTCATATAGGCAATCTTTTCTCTGCCATCATCAAAAACAAACTCACCTCTAAATATACCATTTTCTTCGTGAAGTTGTGAAAGAATGTTGCCGTCGTTAACATTATACTTAAAAACTTGATTTCTATCATTATGTAAGAAGGCAGTTCCATTTGTGTCAACCACCATAAAGGTGCCATGCTGGCCGGATGCCAATCTTTGAGCAATTTCTTGATCAATGAAGTTAAAAATATAGATAACTCCGATTATTTCCTTACCATCATACCCGTAAATAGGCGCAGCCACAGGATAAACTAGCTTATCATTATACAAAAATGGATTACCAATGGTAATTTCACCCTTGATAGCTTTTTGAAAAAAGTCCTTATCTTTTACTGATGAGCCTTCCACACTATCATTACTGCTCAAGAGAATTTGCCCATCAGAATTAACAAGAGTTACTTCAGCATAACTATAGGTTCTTCTTGTGTCCACAACTCTCTTTTTAGAGGCCGTAAAATTCTCTTCTTTCTCAATGTCAGTTCCTATAAGATATGGTTTAAAAAATGTCGAAAGAGAAAAGGAAATGGCGTTTAACTTGTCAAAGGAATATAGTTTTGACAAGTTTTCTGTGGCACTTGAGTTGGCTACTATAACTTTTTCTTCATTCAAAGAAACAAGTGCTTTATTACTAAGACTAAAACTTTGCCAAATAACAATTCCAAGGCCAATACAAAGGAATAAAAGACAAGGTAAAATCAATTTGTAAAATAGTTTCATTTTTTATCTCACTGGTTTAATTTTGCTAAGTTCATGCAATATAAGTAAATATAGCACTCCAATAATAGAAAAATAACCTTAACTTGTCAACCAAAAGAAAATTTTGTTTATTTTTTAGGATAAGTCATGCTAGTAAGTTTGTTTTTGTCATAATAACTCTGATTAAAAAAGAGAGCTACATAATTATTTTTTATGGCAAAGTTTCCCATAAAACCTTGCACAATGAATTATACAGAGTATGCAAAAAATATAATCAGATTTTTTTTATAATTTTTTCTTGACAAAGACAGTTAGAGTATATAAAAAGTACTTCTGCCGTGCGGGAGTAACTCAGCGGTAGAGTGCAACCTTGCCAAGGTTGAAGTCGCGGGTTCAAATCCCGTCTCCCG
>CAYJHF010000020.1:0-10805 GCA_964369905.1 uncultured Mailhella sp.
TATGGTGGCGTTGGTTAAATTTACGCTAGTGGCATTAATAATATTATTGTTTAGGGCAAAGGTATTGAGATTATAATTTAGGCCATTTATGTTTATATTGTAAGGATTTTCAGCATCACCATCGATTATATCATTAAAGGCAAAAGCTCCATTGCCCTGCATGGCAAAAGTAATTGTACTGTTATTGGCCACATAGATGGCATTATTTTCTTGCCCTGCCATATTATTACTAAAAGTATTTGTAGTATTATTGGCCATAAAGAAAATATCAGTATTTGTCCAAACTGCACCGCCTTGCCCCAAAATGGCTTTATTATTAATAAAACTACCATCAATATAATTTATACTACCACCATCATTATAAATTGCCCCGCCGTGCCCGTCCGCGATATTGCCAATAAAATCAGCATTTAGGCTATTTATACTTCCGGCATTGTAAATTGCACCTGCATTTGATGCGGACGTATTTTCTGTAAATTGACTAGTAATTTCCCCAATTTCACCTAAGTTATAAATTGCCCCGCCCTGATTTACCAAGGATTTATTACCAACAAAATTTCCGCTAATTTTGTCTATTTGTCCTATACTGCTGACTTCACCTGTGCTTTGTTCAATTATTTTGGTATTATAAATAGCACCGCCCGAGCCTGTGGCCGTATTGTTTATGAAATTACCATCTATATTTGCAAGCAGGCCATTATTATAAATAGCTCCTCCGGTTGAAAAGGCAGTATTTTCAATGAAATTGCCTACAATATTATTTATTTGGTCATTATTGTAAATTGCTCCACCATTACCTGAATGAACCATATTGCCAATAAAATCACTGGTAATTTCATCAATCTGATAAAGGTTATAAATTGCACCACCAAAGAATGTGGTTTCATTTTCAATGAATTTTCCGGTCAGACTTGCTATTGTTCCGCTATTAAAGATAGCTCCGCCACCTGAGATTGCAACTTGGCTGGTGCTCAAGGCTAAGTTGCCCACAAAATTACCTGTAATTGCTCCAAGGGCTGCATTATTATCATTATAAATAGCTCCGCCTCCGCCAAGGCCACCCACCAGAACGCCATTTTCTGTGAAATCACCATTAATAATTTTTATATTTCCACCTGCTGTATTAAAAATAGCACCGCCACCGCTTAATAGGTTGCTACTTTGTACAATATTTCCAATGAAATTAGCATTTATTGAGTCTATAATTCCTTCACTGACAATGCTTAAGTCGGTTTGATTAATTATTCCGGTATTATAAATTGCACCGCCATCAACTCCAATATTTTGCACAAAATCACCGCTAAGAGCAGTTATATCGCCCCCATTATTATTGATAGCTCCGCCATTAACAGCCACATTGTTTGTAAATTTTCCGCTAATACTTCCAATTTTGCCATTATTAAGAATAGCCCCACCTGCTAAGGCTTGGTTTCCTTCAAAGTTAGCAGTTAATTCAGTTAGTTCAGCAATTCCATTGTTGGAAATTGCCCCACCGCCAAACTGAGCTTCATTATTTATAAAATCTCCGTTAATAACATTAATTATGCCAAAATTATCAATAGCTCCACCATAGCTTGCTGTATTTTCAATGAATTTTCCGGCAATATTATTTATATTTGCATCATTTGCAATGGCTCCTCCGGCATAAGCACTGTTTTGGATAAAATCACCATTAATATTTTCAATACTGCCCATTATGGGGTTACCGTCTGAATCAAGAATAACCTCAGTTGTGGTTAAATCTAGCACAATACCATTATAAATTGCCCCACCTTGAGAAAATTCAATTATTTCCTCACCGCTAACTTTAGTTGCATTGCCAATAAAATTACCATTAATATTTTCTATACTTCCACCATTATTATAGATTGCTCCGCCATAAGCTCTGATTGTTGCCTTACCTGTGCTTTCAGCATTGACAGTGTTCTCAACAAAGTTTCCTGTAATAGCACTAATAGTTCCACTATTTACAATAGCACCGCCATAGGATTGAATGAAAGTGCTTTCATTACCTTCACTGTCTGTTAGTGTGTTAACTACTCCGGTGGCGCTATTTTGTATAAAATCACCATTAAAACCGTCTATGTTTCCATCATTATAAACAGCTCCGCCATGGCTGGCTTGATTGGCAATAAACTTGCCAGTAATTTGAGTCATACTTCCAGTATTATTGATTGCTCCACCATTACCTTCGGCAGTATTTTCAATAAAATCGCCTGTGATTTGAGCTAGTTCACCAAGATTATAAATAGCTCCACCGTGATTACTTAGGGCTTTATTGCCTATGAAGTTTCCTTCAATTGCTCCAATTTGGCCCAGGCTACTTATTTGCCCTGTGCTTTGATCAACTATCAGAGCATTATAAATAGCTCCACCAAATCCGGTGGCAGTATTGTTAACAAAATTACCGCTAATTTTTGTGAGTAGGCCATTATTATAAATTGCTCCACCGCTTGAAAAAGCAATGTTTTCATTAAAATCACCTGTAATACTATTTATGCCACCATTATTGTTAATGGCTCCGCCATTGCCCACAAGTGCATTATTTTTATTAAAATTACCTGTAATATCACCAATTACGTTGAGATTATAAATAGCACCGCCAAATAGTGAGCTTTCATTTTCAATAAAATTTCCGGAAATTGTCAAAATCACTCCAGTATTAAAAATAGCTCCTCCGCCTGAAATGGCTGTTTGATTGGAGCTAAGGGCTTTATTGCCAACAAAATTACTTACTATATTTCCAATTGTTGCATTATTACCATTATAAATAGCTCCGCCTCCGCCAAGGCCACCCACCAGAACACCATTTTCTGTAAAATCGCCATCAATACTTATTATAGTTCCGCCATTAGTGTTAAAAATAGCTCCGCCACCACTCAATAATTCACTGGTTTGGACTATATTACCCGTGAAATCACTATTTATTTCACCAATAACTCCTTCTTGAGCAACTTCTCCTGTGCTTTGATCTATAATGTCCGTATTATAAATAGCTCCTCCATTTACTCCAATATTATTGGTAAATTGCCCACTAATGCTGCTTATACTGCCGCCATTATTATTAATTGCCCCACCATTACTGGCAACATTTTCTATAAAATCGCCTGTAATACTGCCTATTGTTCCATTATTGAGAATTGCACCGCCCACTAAGGCCTGATTGGCAATGAAGTTTGCGGTAATTTCAGTTATTGTGCCTGTTTTATTGTTGACAATTGCTCCACCGCCAAGCTGGGCCACATTGCTATTAAAATCTCCATTAATTTTGGAAATAACAGCAAAATTATCAATTGCTCCACCATAAGTTGCTGTATTTGCACTAAAATTGCCATTAAGGTTGTTTATACTACCATAATTTTCAATGGCTCCGCCTGCATAAGCATGGTTATTTATAAATTCACCATCAATATTTTCCATAATTCCCACAATGGGATTGCCTTCTGCATCAAGAAGTGGTGCGCCTGTGATGGGGTCTGTTGCAATAATATTAAAAATAGCTCCGCCGGCATAAGCAGTATTGCCTATAAAATCCCCAACCAAATTACTAATACTTCCACTGTTCAAGATTGCTCCGGCATTTGCAGTGGCAGAATTGCCCAAAAAATCAGATGCAATTGCGTTTATGGTTCCTGAATTGTTGATAGCAGATCCTGAATTTCCTGTAAGTCCATGGAAATTTCCTGTAACTGAATTTATATCAACTTGATTTAATATAGGAGGTGCACTTATGGCGCTTGGATCTTTTAATGAAATACCATATACAACAGGAACTAACATACCGCTTGCATCAGCCTCTTGCACGGTGAACTTTGCATAATAAGTTTTTGTTTCATCAAGCACTTGTTCAAGGCTATAAGCAGAAGATATTGTGGCAACTTCAGCCGGTGTAAAGATGGGATTATTATTTACGTCCACCAAATTTTCCAAATAAACCTTAGTTGAAGCATCATCAAGGCTTGGAGTTCTTGCCAAGGCTTGTTCTAAGCTAAATCCACAGCTAAATACGCTTATAACTGCCAGAGTTCCAAAAATATTTAATAGGTTACATTTTTTCAAAACAGCCTTATAACGATTGATTAAATTTCCAATGGCATTTTTACTTTGCATGGTGAACTCCTAATAGATTTAATTTTTTTTGGTGATGGAAAAAATAAATTTTAATTTGAGTAACATTAACATTAATATGGTATAGATGTCAAACTATTAGAGAAAAAAGAAAAACTACAAATTTAATTGCTTTTTAAATATTATTTTGGTTTAGAGCAGGTTCAAGATTTTTTTAAACTGTTCTGGTTTTTTGAAAAACTTTAATTTTACAAAATTATTGTTTAAAACTATAACTAAGAAATCAAGTTTGAGCCTGAAACCTTATAGGTTTTGCTTTACTTGTGAAGGTTAAGGGCTTGCCTTAAGAAATCAATTTTGTAAAGATTTGCTGTGCTCAATATGAAACTGCGATTTTCTTGTTATTAATTGATTTATATGCCTTTTATCCCTAAATATAAAATACTTACTTTTTAGCTAATATTAATTTTTTATAGTAATTTCAGGTGAAATTACTATTAAGGACTAGACATGAAAAAATTTGTCATGGGAAATGAAGCTATAGCACTTGGAGCAATTAGGGCAGGGGTGCAATGGGTTTCAGGCTATCCAGGAACGCCTTCCACAGAAATACTTGAATATGTTGCTAAGCATAATACAGGTGATATTTATGTGGAATGGTCTGTTAATGAGAAAACCGGAGTAGAGGTGGCCGCCGGTGCTTCATATTCAGGAGCCAGAAGCCTTGTTACCATGAAACAAGTTGGCTTAAATGTTGCGGCTGACCCCATAATGAGTTTGGCTTATGTTGGGGTTAAGGGTGGTATGGTAATTTTATCAGCAGACGACCCTGGCCCAATCTCCTCACAAACCGAGCAGGACACAAGAACTTTTGCAGCATTTTCAAAATTACCTATTTTTGACCCAAGTTCACCTGAAGAAGCTTACTTTATGATGCAAGATGCTTTTGAACTTTCTGAAAAATATGCAACTCCTGTGCTTTTCAGGCCAACTACTAGGGTTTGTCATGGAAGTGCCAGCCTTGATATTCTAAAGGCTGAAAAAAGAAATAAGCCCGAAGGTTTTATTAAAGATTCTATGCGTTGGGTAATTTTTCCTCGCTCTTCCTATTTTAATCATTTAAAAATAGAAGAAAGAAATCCAAAAATTGGCGATGAACTCTCAAATTATAAATATAATACAATAAAAGGCAGTGGAAAAATTGGTATTGCAAGCCATGGAATTAGTTATACTTATGTGCAAGAAGCCCTCTGCCAAGATCAACTAAACATTGACGAGAAACACTATAAACTTCTCAAGGTTGCAACACCCTTTCCTTTTCCTAAAAAACTGGCTTTAAAGTTTTTAGAAGGACTTGAAGAGGTTTTGGTTATTGAAGAGCTAGATCCTGTTATTGAAAAAGAATTGCTTCAAGTATGTGCTGAGAATAATATTAGGGTAAAAATTTGTGGTAAACTAAGTAATGACGTGCAAAAGGCGGGAGAAAACAGTGTTGAGTATGTTAAATCAATTTTAGCAAAGTTGTTTAATAAAACCTATACAATCAAGGCACTAACGCAAAGCCCCCCAGATTTACCCATACGCCCACCGGTTCTTTGTGCAGGCTGTCCACACAGAGCTTCTTTTTATGCCGTGAAATTTGCCATGCGTAAGCAAGTGGCCAATTTTTGTGGGGACATAGGCTGTTATACGTTAGGAAATGCAAAACCACTTGATATGACAGATACTTGTTTATGTATGGGGGCAGGAATTAATATTGCACAAGGGCTTGAACGCACAAACCCCGGCAGTAAGAACTTTGCTTTTTTAGGAGATTCCACGTTTTTTGCCTCAGGAATTAGTGGGATTGTCAATGCTGTTTACAATCAATCAAACATTGTTTTGATTATATTGGACAACTCAACCACTGCCATGACAGGACATCAACCCCACCCCGGCACAGGTAAAACCATGATGGGTGAGGTTGTGCAAAAAATCGCCATTGAACCTATTTTAAAAGCTATTGGTGTAGTAAGTGTTGAAACTGTTGATCCTCTCGATCTAAAAACTTCAATAAAAACTGTGCAAAAGGCAGCCAATACCAAGGGAGTTAGTGCTGTTATTTTCAAATCTCCTTGCATAGCTGTGGTTAAACCCGGTGTAATTTCAACTATAGATCAAAGCCAATGTATTCAATGTCACGAATGTATTAATGAGCTTGGTTGCCCGGCTATTGTTATACAAGATAAGGAAGTTAGAATTGAGGAAAGCCTTTGTTATGGTTGTACACTTTGTGAACAATGCTGTCCCGTTCAAGCCATAGGGAGGGCAAACTAGTGGAAAATACAAGTAAAAACTCAAAAGATTGTTTGCTTTGTGGTGTTGGAGGGCAAGGAACTATTCTTGCTTCAAAGCTAATTGCAGATTGTGCGCTGTCACAAGGATTAAATATTAAGGCAAGTGAAACCATTGGAATGGCACAAAGGGGCGGGAGCGTGGTTAGTCATGTACGTATTGCCAATTCAAATGAAAACATACATTCTCCAATAATTCCAATTGGAACTGCCGACATTTTATTGGCCTTTGAGCCTGCGGAAGCTGTTAGAGCTTTGCCTTATTTGGCCAAGGACGGAGTAATGATTGTCAGTAAAAAAGCCATAAAACCTGTAACTGCAACTTTGTCAAATTCCCCTTATGATGGTGTGGAAATGTTGGAGTATTTGAAAACACAGGTAGAGCAATTAATTGTGGTGGATAGTGAAGAAATTTGTAAAAAATGTGGTTCTACAAAAGTGCTAAACACAATCTTGCTTGGAGCCGGCATTGCCTCGGGAAAAATTGGCTTTACCCTCGAACAAATGGAAGAGGCACTTAAAAATTGCGTTAAAGAAAAATTTCTTGATTTAAACCTCAAAGCTTTGCACGAAGGATTTGCACTTTATAAAGCAAATTGCCAATGAATTTTTGATTGCTTTGCATCTAAAAAAGCTGGAAAATGTTCCATTTAAAAGTAAAAAACTAAGGAAAATAATATGAAAATGTCCCAAGAGCAATTTAATTTGATTAAAGCTCAACTTGTTAAACTCACAAGTCAAGATGGATTTTATAAGAATAAATTCCGAGATATTGATGTAAATTCAATCAAGACAGAAGAGGATTTCCAAAAACTACCCTTTACCAACAAAGCAAACCTGCGTGAAGCTTATCCTGATGGATTGCAAGCCGTGCGTGATGAGGAAATTGTGCGAATTCACTCTTCCTCCGGAACAACAGGCACGCCGGTAATTATCCCTTACACAGCAAAAGACATTGCAGATTGGACTATTATGTTTCACCGTTGCTATGAGTTGGCTGGAGTTACAAATTTGGATAGAGTTCATATTACCCCTGGTTATGGACTTTGGACGGCTGGCATAGGATTTCAGCTTGGGGCAGAAAGCCTTGGAGCAATGGCCATACCCATGGGGCCCGGTAATACAGATAAGCAGTTGAAAATGATGATGGATTTACGCTCTAGTGTACTCTGCGCCACATCTTCCTACGCTCTTTTATTGGCTGAGGAAATAGAAAAGCGTGGAATAAAAGATAAAATCCACTTAAAAAAAGCTTTAATAGGTTCTGAGCGTTGGGGAAGTAAAATGCGTAAACGCATTGCCAAAGAACTTGGGGCTGAATTATATGATATTTATGGGCTTACGGAAATTTATGGGCCTGGAGTTGGCATAAGTTGCAATCGTGATTGTGGTATACACTATTGGGACGATTATATTTTCTTAGAGATTATTGACCCTAAAACAGGTGAAATCCTTCCCGATGGAGAAATTGGTGAAATGGTAATTACGACCCTACACAAAGAAGGAGCACCACTTATTCGCTTTAGAACCCATGATTTATCTCGCATTATTCCTGAGCCTTGTCCTTGTGGTTGTAGTTTTCCACGCATGGACGTGCTTATGGGTAGAACTGATGATATGGTAAAAGTTAAAGGCGTTAATATATTCCCAAGCCAAATTGATGAGATGCTAAAAGAAATTGAAAATGCCTCCAGTGAATACCAAGTTATGATTGATCACCTTGATGGCAAAGATATTTTAACCCTATTTGTTGAGGTGGAAAAAAATGCCAATAATTATGCTGTAGAGCTTGAAATTCAGGCTGCTTTCAAAGCAAAGATTGGAATTATGGCAAACATTAAACCTGTTAAAATAGGTGATTTGCCAAGAAGTGCTAAAAAATCAAATAGATTTTTTGACAATAGGTATTAAAACAAAAAACTGTCCTCAAAAACTACAAAAGTTAAAATTGCATATTTTTTAATTTCAATTTACACTTTATAAGCGACATAATTTGAGAGTTTAGCATACTTTATGACAAACTTTCTTATAATAAATATAAATTTTGGAAAACTTAATTTTTCTATGGGGTTACAATGAAAAACATCTCTCACAAGCAAAATATATTTCTTTATGTTCTGGTGCTTTCTATAATACCTTTGCTATATACTAACCATGCTT
The DNA here is from genome assembly GCA_964369905.1 of uncultured Mailhella sp. Lineage (GTDB taxonomy): Bacteria > Desulfobacterota > Desulfovibrionia > Desulfovibrionales > Desulfovibrionaceae > Taurinivorans. The sequence continues at coordinate 8,562 of CAYJHF010000020.1, forward strand.
TAGCCCAAAACTCCAAGGACATGGATTTTTCAACTTTTACACTTATTGCCGAACAAAGCACTATGGAAATAAAAAACAATGTTTTTGGAGATGAACAAGCGCAAGGTGAAGATATTGCAGATGATATAGTCCCACGCTCTAGCAATAAAAAAACAAAAGACAATGGACTAAAAAATTCTAAAAAATCGGCTAAGAAAAAGATAAATCCTTCAGAAGCCAATGATGTGCTTTTATCCTCAGCAAGAAGTGGTGATTTATCACAACTTATGGCTTCTATGGCCAGTGGAGCTGCCATAAATTCTGTTGATCAGCATGGAAATAATGCTTTAATGTTGGCAATTATTAATGGGGATAATGCTGTGATTGATGTTTTATTACGCACAGACATAGATTTAAACCATAGGAATAACAGGGGAATGACTGCACTTTGGCTTGCAATTATGCAAGAAAACTCCCCTATAGCCATAGCCTTGCTTGCCAAAAAGGTTGATCCCGATATACCGGATAAGAATGGTATAAGCCCACTAATGCTTACGGCCATAAAAAATGATGTTAAAACCTTTAATGCCTTATTGGAAAAAAAAGCTGATACAAAATTTGGTGATATAAACGGTAAGACTGCCTTGATGTATGCCATTGAATATCAAAGCGAATTTATCATTCAAAAATTATCACCAGATGATCCTAAGGATTTACTCAGTAGAAGATTTAGAGTTTATAAGGAAGATTAATTTATAAAATTTAATTCAAACTATAGCTTGTCCTGAAAAATTCTTATTATTGTTTATAAAAATCTAGCTTATTAAAAATATTTGTACACAGTAAAAAGAAACTTTTATTTATTAAAAAAATATGATATAGCTCTTATGTGTGTTAATGAAGTGAAAAAAGTAGTAATTTAATAGAGCTTTACGTAAAAAATTTTATAGCAAAGCTTCTCCAAAAAAATAAAATTTGAATAATCTGAGAATTTTTTGTGCAGAGCTTTCAGTAAAACATATTGAGCGGAAACTGTGAATATAATGAAACTGTCAAATAAAAACCTGTTTATAATAGTTGGCCTATTTTTTTCTTTGTTACTTTGTTCCAATGCTTTTTTCTCAAACCAAGCTTTGGCTGTGGATTTACCGACAGCCATTGGACTTGACGGAAAAAGTTTGCAAACAGAAAGTGATGAACCGTGGCGTATTTTTGCCGATGAACTCGTTAGTATTAATGACGGAGTTGTTCTTGAGGGCAGGGGTAATGTTTTACTTACCCGCGGAAAAGACTATCTAAAAGCAGACTTTGCCAGGCTTTACACAAATACTCAATGGATTTTACTGCAAGGCAATGTTTTTGCTAAACTCGGCTCAGATGAAGTTAGAGCCTCCGAGGCTGAATTTGACTTGGCGAATAAATCAGGCTGGGTTCAAAATGCTAAAATATTTATGGCCGGACCTCATTTATATTTTTCCAGTGAAGAATTATATAAGGACGAGGGCGACGTTTATCACCTAAAGGAAGCTGTTGTAACTTCATGTGATGGAGATGACCCTTTGTGGGCTGTTAGTGCTGTTGAAGCTATCGTGGAGTCTGATTCTTATGCCCATTTCCAAAAACCTGTGTTTAGGGTGAAAAATATAGGAGTTATTACTTCACCTTATGTGGTTGTTCCAACTAAAACCACTAGGCAAACAGGACTTTTATTGCCTGAGTTTGGTTATAGTTCAGAACAAGGTTTTTATTATACACAGCCATGGTTTTATGCTATTGATCAAAGTCGAGATCTTACAGTTTATGGAACAGCCATTACAAAAAAAGGTTTTTTAGGCTCCTTGGAATATCGTTCACACACCAAGCCAAATCAGAAATTATGGGCTTCCTTTGATCTCATGTATGATGATCACAGAGTTTATAATGAAAGTGATGATGAGGTAGACTCAAGCGATGGATTAATCCGTGAAAATAGTGTTCGCTATTGGTTAAGAGGTATGGCCAATGGAGATGTTTTAGAAAGTGATTGGCATTATAAATATAATATTGACTATGTTTCAGATCAAAACTTTCTAAGGGAATATCAGCACCGCATGACTGGCTTTGACAATACGAGAGATACAACTTTTGAAATGTTTGGACGTGATTTTGCTGAGGCAGATCAAAACAGAATTAGCGAGGGATATATTTATCGTGATTGGAATCGTTTCACTGTAGCAGCAGGAATAAGGTTTGAGCAAGATCCAAGTTTTGACAATGGTAATGCTT